>DUUM01000019.1 GCA_012841565.1 Candidatus Epulonipiscium sp.
AGTAAATCAAACAACCTTGTTAGTTACACGGGTAGTTCCATTAATAATGGAAACCCAACCAGCTAAATCATAGACTCTTACTGATGGAATGACACACTAAGTTACGGATATCGGCTATACAAAATAAGTTAGATTAAAGATAAGTATTATACTTAAAAGATAGGTAATTAAATCGAATAATAAAAATTATTTTTTTAAGAATGTTCGGTAGGAAAGGACATGGTTTTCTATCAAATGTTCTAACTACAATATACAAGGAGGGGGATAATTATGAAGAAGAGAGTAAAGGATACACCAGTAAAAAAACAACCACACCAAACAGGCATAAGAATTGTCACAGGCATCATATGCATCGTATTCACGGCTATTGTTTTTGTGCTAATCATTGGGGGGATTGGGTCTAATTCAATGACTCGCATAGCCGCGAATGCAGACAGTATTTATAATAAGAGGCTTTTACCTATTGTGAAAATAGGAGAGATTCAAGACCAATATTACTTAATTAAGTACAATTTAAATGCGGGTACCGAAACCAGTTTTTATCATGAGTATGATAAAAAAATAAATACTAGTAATAAGTCAATCGAGAGTTTAATTCAAGGGTATGAAGAGATTGGATTAGATGATAATGAAACTACATATCTAGAAGCATTCAAAACTAATTATGATGACTATATAGCAGCCTGGAATGAGGTTAAAAAGTCCCTATCTGATGGCAATAAAGCCAGCAGCATACAACGCAGTAAATTTAAGAAAATTGAAAATAACCTAGACAATTCATTACAAGGACTTATAAGATATAACAAATCCCTTGCTGAGGAATTAAAAGAAGATAATACAAGCATATATAAAGAGAATTTACAGTTGTATACAGTGATTGTGAGTATAGCTATTATCCTTATTGCTGGCCTTACCTTGCTGATTGTGATCATGATTAAAAAGTCCATGAAATCTATAATAGGAAATCTCGATAAAATATCAGAAGGAGATTTTACACAAGATATTACAGGAGTGGGTAAAACTGAATTTGGTATTATGAAAAAAGCACTAGTAAAAGTGGTCCATGAAATTTCTACTACGTTTAAACTCGTTCAGCAAAGCTCGGGTGAAATTGAATATTACTCAGAAAACCTATCCACTGTAGCAGAAGAAATGAGTGCTTCATCTCGAGAAGTTTCAAGGGCGATACAAGATGTATCGAAAGGAGCTTCGTACCAATCAGATGAACTTCGGGATATCAGTCATAGCATAACAGAGTTTGGAGATGAACTAGACTATATTGTGATAGCAATGGAAGATGTAAGAGGTGACGCCATCAAGACGGACACAATGGCTAAAGGAGGTAATGAGAAATTAGGAAGCTTAATAGCATCTATAAAAAGCATTGAAAGTTTATTCAATATTGTTGGACAAAAGGTTGAGATACTTGGAGATAATATAGGTAACATAACGAATGTTACCCATATTATCAATGCTATTTCAGATCAGACTGACCTATTAGCCTTAAATGCTACAATTGAAGCTGCAAGGGCAGGAGTCGCGGGCAGGGGGTTTGGCGTTGTAGCAAATGAGGTGAGAAAGCTTGCAGAACAATCAAAAAAAGCATCACAAAATATAGATGATATGATAAAAATGATTCGAGATGAATCAGCAACGGTTGCACAAGCAGTAGAGGATGTCAAGGGTCACTTAGCAGGCCAAACAGAAGAAGCGAATGGCACGATTAAATCATTTAAGGAAATCATTGTTTCTATAGAAAATATATTGCCTCAAATTAATACTGTAAGTACATCTATAGTAAGTATTAATAATAATAAAGATAAAATTGTAAAAAAGGTTAAAACAGTATCTGCCTATGCAGAGGGGACCTCTAATGCGTCTCAGCAAATAGCAGCTTCATCTGAAGACGTAAATTTGTCAACTCAGGAATTAGCATCTACATCCCAGGAGTTAAATGAGATGGCAAAAACATTAAATTACACTATCAATAAATTTAGGCTAAAAGAGTGATTCTAAAATAAAGAAGCTAAAAATTAGGATAGGCTAAGCTTTAGAGAGAGTTTCAATATATTAACACCCAAACACTCTGGCATACATATCTAACAGAAAAGCGAGCTACTTAAACTCGCTATATCTTAATCACCTATCTTTAGACATACACCTAACTTGCACATAATCCTACTATTGGATATACTTTAAACAATAGAGGAGGAGTTAAAGATGAGAGTGCTAAAATATTTTCCCAAAGCAGCGCAGATGGCGTTTATTCTCATGGTGTAAATAGATTTTCAAAAGTTGTTAGTCATATAGATAAGGGGTACATCCTCGCTGGTGCTAAAGCTTCAAAGGTATTAGGAATGGGACCTATGGAAAAATGGGATGGCAACCTGGGGATGGGGAATTTAAATGCACAAATATGTTTGAATCGTGCCGTCGAATTATCAAAAGACCATGGAATAGGAATCGTTGCTTTAAGTAATACCAATCATTGGATGAGAGGTGGTACCTATGGTTGGCAAGCAGCAGATGAAGGGTGCATAGGTATTTGCTGGACCAATACCATGCCAAATATGCCTGTATGGGGCGGGAAAAATAGCAAGATAGGAAACAACCCGTTGGTTTTTGCTATACCTAGAAGCGGGGGTGAGCATGTGGTTTTAGATACTGCAATGTCACAATTTTCATACGGCAACCATTTATTCTTTCTACTTAGTAGTTTTTTTATATTGCATGTGCTAAATAGATGTGATACAATAAGATACGAAAGTGATATCAAATGTATATCACTAATGCATCGAATATGTGGGGTGAAGGGCATGGAAGAGAAAGTTTTAAAGGCAAGACAAGGAATTCCTATGTTGTTTTTATTTATTTTACTTTATGTGGTATCTATTGGACTTTTAATTTTTGGAGGAACGTTGCTTGAAAATAATGGAGCAATAGGCGCACTACCTTTAGTGGTTGGTATTATTGGCGTTTTTTTGGGATGGATTCCATTTTTAGGTTTAAAGGTCATTAGGCCTAAAGAAGCTTTAGTTTTGACTCTTTTTGGCAACTATATCGGGACACTAAAAGAAGCGGGTTTTTATTATGTTAATCCATTTGCTATGGGAATGAATCCCGCAGCTAACACCAGGCTTGGGCAAAGTGGGGATGTGAATAGTAGCTCTTCTTCAGCTATAAGCATATCAGCAGACAATAAAATGAATTATACGGTTCCTGTTAGCAAGAAAATATCTCTGAAAATTATGACGTTGAATAATAGCAGGCAAAAGGTCAACGACGTTTTAGGAAATCCAGTTGAAATTGGGATTGCGGTTATGTGGAAGGTTGTAGACACATCTAAGGCGGTTTTTAATGTGGATAATTATAAAGAGTATCTCTCCTTGCAATGCGATAGTGCAGTAAGGAATATTGTGCGGATTTATCCTTATGATGTGGTACACGGCGTCGATACAACAGGAGATGGTGAGCCTGACGAAGGCAGTCTTCGCGGTTCTAGTGCCCTAGTTGCGGAGCGGGTTCGCCTAGAAATTCAGGAGAAGGTAAGGGAAGCAGGTATTGATATTATTGAAGCGCGAATTACCTATCTTGCCTATGCCCCAGAGATTGCGGCAGCCATGCTTCAAAGACAACAAGCTAGTGCTATTATTGATGCCAGAAAGATGATTGTTGACGGGGCAGTAGGCATGGTGGAGATGGCGCTAGAGAAGCTTAATGAAAAAAATATAGTAGAATTAGATGAGGAGCGTAAAGCTGCTATGGTATCGAATTTATTAGTTGTCTTATGTGGCAACAAAGATGTCCAGCCAATTGTAAATACTGGTAGCTTATATTAAAATGGAGGAAAAAAGAAAACAGATCCCCCTTCGTATTTCACCAAAGTTATATGAAGCAATTGCATCTTGGGCAGAGGATGATTTTAGATCAATCAATGGACAGATTGAATATCTTTTGACAGAATGTGTGAAACAGCGAAAAGGGACCAAAAAAGAAAAATAGGAAATAAGGTAACAGCATTAAGATGCGAGAATCTTAATGCTGTTTTTTTATATAAATTAATAGGAAGCTACATTTACAAATATTAAGCAAATGATTAAAAAATAAATGAATGAGGCAGATATGCAGAATATTAATGCTTTCCATAGTAATATATTGTGTTACAATAAGACTTAATGAGGAAAATATAGAAAAAGGCAGTGTAGAGGTCTATGATCATGATGAAGCCAAAAAGATACTAGGTTTATAGGATGAAATATAAAGTGCTTTATGAGAAGAAAGCAGACTGAAGCAGGCATTAAAATTTAGCTAGTGTATGGTGAATTAGCCATGACGGCAATATACAAGGAGGAAAATGATAAATGGCGGATGTATACAAATTTTCAGTTAGGTTAAAAAATCTTGAGGAGATTATATGGAGAGAGTTAGAAATAACATCTGTTTCAAGTGTTGCCAAGCTTGGATATACGGTGATTGCTGCATTTGAGGCAACAGCAAGTCATCTTTTTTGTATTGGTTATAATGGGGAAAGATATGAAATTGAGTTTGAAGATATGGGATTCAAAGAGCCAGCAATTGATCCGATTAAGGCCAAGCTATCGGCACTAAAGCTTATGGTCGGAGATATTTTGAAGATGAGATATGACTACGGGGCTGGTTGGGAGTTTTCAATTGAATTAATCTCAATAATAGAAATGAAAAGAGGCACAGGTACACATTACCCCTATGTGACTGACGGCAAAGGTAAGGGAATTATTGAAAATGTTTTTTCGCACGAACTTTTAGAAATAATCGAACAGATCAACTCAACGGGGAATATACCAAAAGTCTATGATGCCTTTAAGGGCAAAGAAGTAGAATGGGATTATAGAGAATTCGATATCGGGTATTTGAATATATTTCTAAAAGACTATGTGGCTCGTATACGAGAGGCGTATGAGATGTTTGAGTAGGTGATTTCAAGATGCTGATAGACTTGATGCTATAGGGGCAATGGGAATTAGTAGAACTTTTACTTATGGTGGTCCCATTAATAGAGAAATGTACATACCTAATGTAGAAGATATAACTCATAAAAAAAGATATGCAATCGTTAATGGTAAAACCATAGACACAGAAGCACCAGCCCAGGTTAAACAAGGTAAAACATACGTACCAGTTAAATTTGTCTCACAGACCGTAGGTGCAAAAGCAGTGTTTGATTACAAAACACGCCACGTTCACATAACAGCCGAGGGTGTTGTAGCACCTAGTGTGCCACCAGTAATGCCAAGAGATGAAAAAGCCGAATTAGCAACAGCAAAGTATGAAGCTATAGCGATAAAAGCTAAACCATTTTCGGATTTTCCAATGCAACCTATTACAAACTACACGACTATAGACAAAGTGCCAAGAGGCAATAGAATGGGTGTTGTAGAACAATGGTACGACAAGTTCAGCATCATTGAACAGAGTCAATTACCCCTAAGACAAGACGAGCTAAACAGTATACTAGCTATTGATACAGAAATACTAAGTAATGGCATGGGGGTATTAGTTATAACCAGGGAAGTCGGCAACAGAAACCAAACAGGTGATTTCATATATGCGACCAAAAAAGAAGGCTTCATGACTAGATCCAATATGCCAATAGAAGGATTAACTGAAACAGTTGCAGCGATGAATCTAAACGGTCATAGAACCTATGTTATTAAGAATAGATACTATTTACCATACAAAGAATATCTCGGAATAACAGCAAAAGATATTGAAGGGATTGTATTTGGTGGGGTGCCAGAGAAGAGTGCTATTATGGTTAAAATAAAGTTATGAGATAGGCTTTTTCTGCTTGATATCGTATACTAGACTGTGGAAGTTTAATAATTAGGAGGAATACAAATGATTAGAGTTAAGAACAAAATGTTACTGATGATGGTGATATCAACGATATGGGTGGGAGGCTGCACATCTAAGGCCGTGACCCAAGAGAGTATGGATCTGGCAATTGGCGTCATGCCAGCCGTTGACTCCGCTCCGATTTTTTTAGCAGCTAAAAATGGTTATTTTGAAGCATTAGGATTAAATATGGATATTCAGCTTTACGTTAATGCTATGGACCGGCAAAGTGCCCTTCAAAGCGGTGCGTTAGATGGGGCCATGACAGACGTTATTGCGCTGGTTAACAATGTGCAAAATGGGTTTGATATCAAAGTAACGACCAGTACAGATGGGAGTTTTCCTATTCTTTTGAAAAAGGGTTTTGAAGAAAATAAGGATATTAAGGTAGGAATGATGGAAGTCAGTGTTGTAAACTACCTTTCAGATGAATTTTTAAGAGAAGATTATAATGTAGAAAAGGTATATATAAATGAAATTCCAGCAAGACTTGAAATGATTAACCAAGGTAAAATAGATATGGCAGTCCTTCCAGAGCCACTAGCTTCTCAAGGAGAACAATCGGGTCTTGAAAAAAGAACCTATGATAATAAAGATGAGTTTTCGCCAGAAGTCATGGTCTTTACGGGTACTGCCTTGAAAGATAAAGACAAAGCAATTGGATTATTTCATGAAGCTTATAATAAGGCAGTTCAGGAGATTAACACGAATGAAATGGCAGCAAGAGATATATTAATAGACCAGCTGAAGTTAAATCCTGAGATTAAAGATACAATGACCTTGCCAAGCTATCATGAGGCAAGAGTGCCAAGTGAGGCGTATATCCAAAAGATCATGGACTGGAATGAACAAGTACTCGGTAAAAAAATAAATATAAAATACGAGGACCTTATTGAAGGGAAGTTTGTCAAATAATGATTGATGTAAAAGGTGTGCATGTCACTTATGGAAAAGAAACGGCCCTTAAAGATATTAACCTACATGTAGAAAAAAACACCACTTGTGCCATTTTAGGCTCATCAGGTTGCGGGAAAACAACCTTATTATATGCTATAGCAGGACTCATTAAGACAGATCACGGGGAGATTAGGATTAATGGTGAGCCAGTGACCCAGGTACGCAAAGAAACAGGTGTTATTTTGCAAGAATATGGACTGCTTCCCTGGAAAACAGTTTGGAATAACGTTATATTTACACTCAAAGCCAGAGGCATGGAAAAAGATGAGGCAGCTTCTACCGTAGAAAAGGTTCTTAGGAACTTAGGCATTTATGACTATAAAAATAAATACCCAGGGGAGCTAAGCGGGGGACAAAAGCAAAGGGTGGCAATTGCAAGGACTTTGGCACTTAGTCCAGATTTGCTTTTAATGGACGAGCCTTCCTCTTCCTTAGATGCCATGACGAAAGAACATATTCAAACGATTATTTTAGAGTCATATATGAAGAAGCCCACCACATTAGTCATCGTTACCCATAATATTGAAGAAGCTGTTTTTTTAGGGCAAAAAATAGTTGTTATGGGCAAGCAAAAGATAGGTAGGGTCATAAACAACCCTTATTTTGGTATGGAAAACATAAGAGATCAGATTGATTTTTACAAATTTTGTTTAGAAATTAGGGGGTATTTGTATGAAGAAGACACTATATGCTAATGGCGTTATTCTTATATTTTGGCAAATCATGCATATGGTTATTAAATCCTCAATCATACCCTCACCCCTTGATACCTTTGCGAATTTCATTGTTATATTCCCTCATATCTTACTACCCCATTTGCTAGTGAGTCTAGGAAGAATTACCCTAGCCATTGTGATTTCTCTTGTTTTAGGGGTTGCTATAGGCGTGTGGATTGGGGTTAGTAAAAGAGCAGATGACTTGATTACGCCTATTGTATACATTTTATATCCTCTTCCTAAAATTGCTTTTTTGCCAGTGCTGATGATTCTTTTTGGACTAGGAAATACGCCTAAGATAATACTGATTATTATCATTATTATTTTTCAGATTATTTTAGCAGCAAGAGATGGTGTTAGGGAAATACCTGAAGCCTTATTAATGTCAGTACAATCCTTAGGACTCAGTAATTTGCAAGTCCATAGGCACTTAATCTTGCCAGCCATCTTACCACAAATTTTTACGGCGTTAAGGGTTAGTATTGGGGTGAGCATAGCAGTGTTATTCCTTGGGGAGAATTTTGCAACGACCTATGGGATCGGGTACTTTATTATGAATAGTTGGAGCATGATTAATTATCTAGAGATGTTTAGTGGAATAGTTGCTTTGGGATTATTGGGGACCGTGTTATTTAAGTTAGTGGATATCGGAGAGAAGAGTCTTTGTAAGGGCAAGTGCTAGGGAGACAGTCCCCATAGCCATCAACCTAAGCGATGAAAATATGAAAAACTGGCTTGTCTAGTGAAAAGTATGACCAGTTATTTTTCTTATCTTTCAAAGTTTACGTTATGACCATTTTTAAGTTTAGTTATTAAGACCTGGAACTTTTGTTCCAGGTTATTCTTTCTATGGTTTATATTACCTCGTAATTAGCTAGCAAAAAGGGACGATTCACTGGCGTATTCTACTGTTTTTTCTAAGATTTCCAGTGGCGTTTTTCTGTTCTTTTTATTCGATTTCAAGCCATAAGTGATAATGGAAGATTTAAAGCTATAAAAGAGAGCTAGTAGCCGTTTTTTGCTCTTGAACAAGTCCGTTCGGAGTCTTTTAAATGATTTATCCACTATTGAAAATGATTTCATTTCACTTAGTTCATGGCCTGCATTTGCAAGATCTCTCTTTATAGTGAATACAATACTAGCTGTTAATAATAAAGAAATAAGCCTGCTATAAAGAAAACATTCAAAGCGATTAATCTTAACTTTTTTAATCTTATCGATTTTGAAAATCGATTTCCAAATTTTAAACATTAACTCAATTTGCCACCTTAAGGAATACATATCGTGTATCTGACCCTTTTCCAGTAATTCCCTGGGTACATTGGTAATGTAGCAATTATACTCTAGCTGAATTTTTACAGAAGATTTGGAACCGCCACCACCACAACCCATATATTTTTCTAGATATTCTTTTGGTAACTGTATAGTAGTAGAATCTGTTACATTAATACTTGAAAAACGAGTGTGAAGCCAGTTTTCATTATGTGATAGTACCTGGTTTTGTAGGGCTAAAACTTTCTTGAAGATTTTTTTTATAAAGGTTACTAATTCGTTTGTTTTTTTGTCCATATGTCACAACCTTTTCCCGAAGATGGAATAAGCATAGCATGATTTTTTATCATATACTGATGTCAATTAAATCCACTTCCTTAGGTTGATGGCTATGGGGACAGTCCCCACTGTAGTGCAGTGAAGTGGGGACTGTCCCTTATTTGCCCTGAGCCTTAGTATATTGACAAACCCATGGAATAGATATATAGTGTAGACACAGAGTAACGACAAAAAAACGACAAAAAACAATGGGAAGTGACTATATTCAGTCATCATCTATGGGGGGGTGTAATATGCTAAAGTTTAAAAGTATAAGATCCGCATTATTAAGTATTGTGCTATCTCTTGTTATTGCAGGGATGCTTTCCATTTCATTACTAGGGTATTTTTACTCAAGGTCTATTATCAATGAGGAAATTGCACAGAAAATGGAGTATCAAGCAGCCTATATTACAGAGGGGATTGATAAAAGTCTCTTAAAGCACGATCAACTAGCTATTACATTAGCTAAGGCAGTGGAATCTTTTATTTCTAGTGAAGATGAAGAAGCTTACAAATCAGCCATTAGAAAGGTTTTAACAACAAACGAAGATACATACGGTTCAGGAGTATGGTTTGAACCCTATCAGTTCTCAGCAGGGAAAAAACACTTTGGTCCTTATGCGTATAAAGAGGGCAATAATATCCTTCTAACCATGGATTATAGTAATGAGGCGTATAATTATGTTGATACTGAGTGGTACGTAGAGGCTAAAAATAATAAAGAAACTTCCTCGTGGAGTGATCCTTATTACGATGAAACCTCAGATATTACAATGATTACAACGTCTTTTCCGTTTACCAATAAGAGTGATCAGTTTGCAGGCGTTATTTCAGCAGATATTAATCTAAATAGTATTCAGGAAATTATTAATGAAGCCAAAGTTGGTGAAACAGGCCGTGCCTTTTTAATTAATAGTGATGGAACATATCTTGCGGATCGGGACGCGGAAAAAGTAATGCACCTAAGTATATTAGAAGATCCTAATGCTAGTCTTGCAAAAATTGGTTCTAAGATTGTAGAGACAAAAGAAGGACAAGAGACTTACTTAGAAGCTGATGGTAAATACCAAGTTTACTACTCAGTGATTCCAAAGACAGATTGGATTATAGGTCTTACAATATCTGAAAAAGAACTTTACTCATCATTAAATGGGTTGTTACTCAATACATTACTGACACTTGTTGTGAGTTTAGTCGTTGTAACCATTGGGATTGTATTGTATACCAATAAATTAAGCCGTCATATGAGAGAACTTAAAGGTGTTGCAGAATCTCTTGCACAAGGCGATTTTACAGTAAGTTCACATATTGATACAAAGGATGAAACAGGCGTTTTATCTCAAGCTTTTAATAGTATGATTGGGAATATAAAAGGTTTATTAACGGATGTAATAGAAGTGAGTAATGAAGTGGCAGGATCCGCTAGTAATTTAGCAGCCACATCTGAGGAAGTATCAGCCTCATCAGATGAAGTTGCTAGAGCCGTTGAAGAAATAGCTAAAGGGGCTGAAGAGCAGGCAAGAGATGCAGAAAATGGCGTTATGATAGCTTTAGCCTTAGATCAAAAACTAGAGCGGCTAAAAGGCAATAGTGACGTTATGTATGAGAATGCAAAGGCTGCAAATGTTGCTAATCAATCAGGGGTTGTTGCCGTTGAAGATTTGATAGAAAAAACAGATTTAAATAATAAATCGATCAGTAGGGCTGAACAAGCTGTAGAGGACTTGAATGTAAAATCAAGTAATATTGGTGCCATATTAGAAACCATCACATCCATTGCAGATCAAACGAATTTACTGGCTTTAAATGCATCTATAGAAGCAGCAAGAGCCGGGGATGCAGGTAGAGGCTTTGCAGTAGTTGCTGATGAAATTAGAAAACTTGCAGAAGGGTCAGGAGATGCCACCAATAAAATAAGGACTATTGTTGAAGAACTTCAAGCTGGGAGTAATAACACAGTTACACTTATGAATGAAGTAAAGGTCGTTATAGGGCAGCAAACCCACGCAGTTTCTGATGTTAATACAATCTTTCATACGATTAATGAATCCATTACAATCATTTCAAATCAAATAAAAGATGTTAATAGTGCCATTGATGATATCAGTCAAGATAAAGACCAAATCGTTCATTCTACAGAAAACATTGCAGCGGTTTCAGAGGAATCGGCAGCGGCATCCGAAGAAGTTACGGCTTCTATGGAACAGCAAACGGTAGGGGTAGAAGAAGTGGCTAGAAATGCTGAAAAGCTCAGTGAGTTTTCAATTAATCTTAATGCTCAAATTAATAAATTTAAAATATAGTCAATACCATTTAAAAAAGTCTTGAATCCCTAAAAAGGATCAAGACTTTTTTGTTATTTAACTTCTCCGTGAATTTCCTTAGAAATTATTTCTTCTATTTTATTATTCTTATCTAACATTAAAACTTTAGGGATTAAACCTAAAGCCTCTTTTTCATCCATCATGGCATAAGCCATAATAATAACAATATCCCCTGGTTGGGCAAGACGTGCTGCGGCGCCATTAAGGCATATAACGCCGCTACCTTTTTCACCTTCAATTGTATAAGTTTGGAGCCTAGCGCCATTATTATTATTGACGATATAAACCATTTCTCCAGGCAATATGCCGGATTTTACTAAAAGCTCACTATCGATTGTTATGCTACCGACATAGTTTAAGTTGGCTTCTGTCACGGTAGCTCTATGTATCTTTGATTTAAGCATTGTTAAAAACATTATGATACCTCCAAAATTATATTATCCAGTAACCTAGTCTTTCCAAAATTAACGGCTAAGGCTACTAAAGTTTGCTTGTTTATGACATCAACATCTTCTAGTGTTTCAAGATCAACAATTTCTACATAATCTATTTTGGCTAGACTCATAGCATTAATTGCCTTTATAATATAAGCTTTAAGCTCTAGAGCATTAGTGGTGCCAGTTAAGTAAAGGTTTTTTGCGTCCTTTAAAGACTGGGATAACACTAAGGCTTGTTGACCCTCATCTTCAGTTAAATAGACATTTCTAGAGCTTAGGGCAAGGCCGTTTTGATTTCTTACGATGGGGCATGAGACGATATTGATATCAAAGTTTAAGTCTATAACCAGTCTTTTAATAACACTAAGTTGCTGGGCATCTTTAAGGCCAAAGTAGGCATTAGTAGGATCTACAATATTAAAGAGTTTAGAAACCACAGTGGTTACGCCTCTAAAGTGAGTCGGACGAGACTTGCCGCAAAGCTTTGTTGTGATGATGCCTTCAGTACCTACATAGGTAGAGTAGTGATCACCGTACATTTCCTTGGCAGAGGGTACAAATATGTAGTCCACGTCATTATCGTAAGCGGCCTTAACATCCTTATCTAAATCTCGTGGATAGTTCTCTAAATCCTCATTAGGTGCAAACTGTGTTGGATTGACGAAAATACTTAAAACCACAATATCATTTTGACTTCTTGCTTTTTGGATTAAAGAAATATGTCCTGGGTGTAGATATCCCATAGTCGGAACTAAGCCGATGGTAGCATTAGGACCTTTGGATTTTAATTCTTTTCTTAAAGCACTTATGGATTCTATAATCATAAAATTCACCCCTCGTATAATTTTTTAAGTACTTCTTCTTTCATAGAAAACGAATGTTCTGTTCCAGGGAAAGAGCCGTTTTTAACATCTTGAATATAATGAGTAATCCCTTTACTCATTTCATCTTTAATATTGGCATATTGTTTTACAAACTTAGGCGTAAAATCGGAGTAAATCCCAAGCAAATCATTGGTGACTAAAATTTGGCCATCACAGCTATTTCCAGCACCTATACCGATGGTTGGAATTAGAAGTTTGCTTGTAATAAGTTCAGCTAGTTTTGCCGGGATGCCTTCAAGGACAATGGCAAAAACACCAGCTCTTTCTAAAAGGAGAGCATCTTCTATAATCTTTTTGGCATCATCTTCTTCCTTACCCTGAACCGTAAAGCCACCAAACATATTAACGGATTGAGGCGTGAGTCCAATATGCCCCATGACAGGGATCTGGGCTTTGATAAGGGCCTCTACCTTATGGATTATGTCTTGGCCACCTTCGAGTTTTACGCAGTGAGCATTGCCTTCTTGTATAATTCGCCCGGCATTTCGTATGGTTTCTTCAGTGCTAATATGATAAGACAAAAAAGGCATATCTCCCACGATTAAAGCTTTACTTGAACCCCTAGCAACGGCTTTGCAGTGATGAATAATATCATCAACTGTCACTTGAAGGGTATCTTTATAGCCTAGAACCACCATACCAAGGGAATCGCCTACGAGTAAGGCGTTAATCCCTACCTCATCTAATAACTTGGCAGTAGAATAATCATAGGCCGTTAACATAGTTATCTTTTCATTATTGCGTTTCATTTCTAAAAAAGTCTTTACTGTATTAGTTTTCATTGTTATGATCCTCCAATAAGTTAGCTATTTTTAAAACAACATCCGTATCTTTTAACTTGCTTGTTTTAGCTAATTCAAGAGTCGCAAGACCCATTACCTTATAAAGCTCAGTATTATTAAAATTATTTAGATCAAAGGCTTCTAAATGTTTTTGAATGGTGTCTATATCCCCACGGGCTATTGGCCCTGTTAAGGCATGGGTGGGGCCGAAATGCTTAACATTATCTAGTGTGGTTTCTATAAGGGGGAAAAAGCTTTCTCTTGCTAAATCTTCAGGAAGTCCCATATGGTTTAACATAGAAAATCCATAAGCAAGCAAGGTAACTAAGTAATTAGACATGACGCATGCACTAGCATGGTATAGAGGCTTTTGATCTTTGCCAAGGGTAAAGTGTTTATTGCCACACTGATCTAACAGGTTTGTCATGGTAGGGATACACTCAAGATCTCCTTCAATAGAAAATACGGTGTGTTTAAGCTGAGCCACAGAACATTCGATATCTGTAAAGGCTTGGATTGGATGGATGGAAACGATATGGGAAGTTTTATTTTTCAGTATTTCTAAGGAGGCAGAGGAAAGAGCGCCACTGGTATGAACAAATATCTTATTCTCATAAGTATTAACAAAGCGCCCAATATTATCGGCAACTTCTTCAATTGAATCATCGTTTACAGTAATAAATATAATATCAGCCTCTAGGGCCTCAGAGAGATTTTTAAAAGCCTCTGACGCTGTAAGCTGACTAGCCTTTTGAGTGGATATCAAAGAACGGCTATAGTACCCTAATATATTAAAATTATTATTTTTCAGATAGACACCCAGTGATGTCCCTACTTTTCCTGCACCTATAAAAGAAATATTCAACAACTTCACCTCCGTACAATACTATAAAACAATAAAAGCCCTTTTTTGCATAGAGCAAAAAAAGGCTTGATAAAATCAAACAAATTAGCTCCGTCTTAGTCCAAGAGGATCCAAGCAGATGGTATATGAAATTTTTATAAAAGTATTAAAAAACAAATATAAAAGCAAGTGTACGGTCCAAAAAGATACCGTCTTAGAAAGTTTAACATAAGAAGGGAATGATAATCAAGGTAAAGTCTAAAATAAATATGTATTGACATATGTATATACACTTGTTATGATAATAAAAAAACAAGGGGGAATTTATAATGACAAATGAGTTTATACAAATTACAACACAACATGCGCCTAGTCCAGCAGGCCCATATTCACAGGGGATTATAACAGATCAGTTTATTTTTACAGCAGGGCAACGTCCACAGGACCCAGTGACGGGTGAAATCAAAAAGAATATTAAAGAACAAACAATGCAAGTTATTAAAAATATGGAAGCAATTTTAAAGGAATCTGGTTGTACGTTAAAAGATGTTGTTAAAACAACTGTCTATTTATCAGATATTAAATATTTTGATGAGATGAATAGTATTTATCGTGAAATGTTTAGTGAACCATTTCCAGTTAGAACAACTATGGGGGTTCAGCTAAGAGGAATTGATGTTGAGATAGATGCCATAGCCCTTAAGAAATAAATGAAAATTAGGGAGTCCCTACTAATTGCTACAATAGCGACTAGTAGGGACTTTTTTTCTTAATAGATAACGGTTATCAGATGAATTATGTTATAATAGACTTATAACTTAAAATAAAGTGCTGGAGGGGACATCAATTTGTCGAATCAATCAGAGCTATTAAAAGGTAACATCAAGGAAGTATTCTTTAAATATCTTATACCAAGTGTTGGTGGAATGATGGGTATATCTTTATATGTTTTGGGAGATACTATGTTAGTTGGTAGGGGTCTGGGAAGCCAGGGCTTAGCAGCACTTAATATTTCTATTCCTTTAATTAATGTACTTAACGGCTTAGGCCTTTTATTTGGAATTGGTGGCGCTACGTTTTTATCCACTAGCAGAGGGCAAAATAAAGCCCATAAAGTTAATGATATTTTTACAAAATCAATCATAATGGCCCTTATAGCAGGGGTATTCTTAACTTTAATACGCATATTCTTCTTAGATCAGCTATGTTACTTTCTAGGAGCATCTCCCGCAACCTTTCAGATGTCGAAGGATTACTTAGGGGTGCTATTGGCCTTTAGTGTGCCCTTTGTACTGAACAGCACTTTGACGGTACTAGTGCGTAATGATGGGGCGCCTAGGCTTGCTATGTGGGCAATGCTAACGGGCAGTATCGTAAATGTTATATTAGACTATGTATTTATATTTGAGTTTCAATGGGGCATGTGGGGAGGCGCACTGGCAACAGCTATTGCGCCTATCTTAGGCCTCATGATTTTAAGTACTCATTTTATTAGAAAAAATAACAAGATGAAACTTATCAAGCCTAAATGGAATGTTAGAATGTTAAAAAGAATCCTTGGTAATGGGAGTGCTAGTTTTATCCTAGAGCTTTCAGCAGGTGTTGTGATCTTTGCTTTTAATAAAGTTATACTAGGAATAACAGGGGACTTAGGCGTTTCGGCCTATAGTATAATCGCTAACTTGTCCCTTATATTTTCGGCTATCTTTATTGGCGTCGGTCAAGCCATTCAGCCTATTGTGAGCGTTAACTATGGGGCAGAGAAAATGGACAGGGTCTATCAAGCTGTACGTCTAGCTATTTATTGGGCTTTAGGTCTAGGCATTTTGTTTTATAGCCTAGGGATGCTGTTTCCGGCGTTTTTGGTGTCTATCTTTACGAAAGAAACGTCAGAGCTCATGGCAACCACAAGCCGTGGCATAAGAATATACTTTGTGTCATTCATAGTAATGGGACTCAATATCGTTATAACGACCTATATACAGTCTACAGAAGACGCCAGGGTGTCTATGATCATCTCATTAACAAGAGGGTTTGTGCTCATTATTGTATTGTTAATGATTTTACCAAAGGCTTTTGGAATAGACGGCGTTTGGCTAACATTGCCCCTAGTAGAGTTTGTAACCGTAGTCCTATCGTTTATATGTTTTAAACAGTATAGAGAGGCTTTAGTTTATAGTGTAAAAAGATTAAGGGCTAAAAGGAGCTGAAAAAATGAAAGCAAAATATGTTATAGTAATGATCATACTTTTTGTAGGCTATTTCTTTTTCAGAAATTCAAATAAAAATAAAACAGATAAAACAACAGAACAAGGAGGAACAAGCATGAAAATTAGCTATAATGAAAAAGATATTGAAACAATTTATTTAGCAGGCGGATGCTTTTGGGGTGTAGAGGCCTATATGCAAAAGATAGAGGGCGTCGTAGAGGCAACCTCAGGATATGCTAACGGAAATACAGTCAATCCAACGTATGAAGATGTGGTTCACAAAGATACTAACCATGCGGAAACTGTAGAAGTAAAGTATGATAAAACAAAGACTGACCTAACCAATATATTGCTTTATTATTTTAAAATAATCGATCCGACTTCCTTAAATAAACAAGGAAATGACGTCGGAACTCAGTATAGGGCTGGTATATTTTACTCAGATGAGAACCAACTAGAAACCATACAAGAAGTAGTAAAACAAGAGCAAAAGAAATATACAAAAGATTTTGTCGTAGAAGTTGTGGCTTTAGATAAGTTCTATAAAGCAGAAGAGTACCACCAAGATTATTTAGGAAAGAACCCTGCAGGGTATTGCCATATTGACTTAAGCTTAGCAGATGAGGTAATAGATAGGGGAGATATTGCTTATAAGGGGCCACTTTACCAAAAGCCTTCAGATGAGGAACTTAAACAGATTTTGACGGAAGAACAATATGACGTAACACAGAATGCGGGTACTGAAAGACCTTTTACCCATGAGTATAATGAGCTAGAAGATAAGGGGATTTATGTTGATATTGTAACAGGTGAGCCTTTATTTTCATCAGATGATAAGTACGACGCTGGGTGCGGATGGCCAAGTTTTACAAGGCCTATTGACCTAAGTGTTATTAATGAAAAAGAAGATCTGACACGTGGTAGGGTAAGAACAGAAGTAAGAAGTAAATCCGGAGATTCCCATTTAGGCCATGTTTTCACAGATGGTCCTAAAGATGATGGTGGTATGAGATATTGTATTAACGGGGCTGCCCTGAAATTTGTACCAGTCGAAGAGATGGAAGCAGAAGGATATGGAGATTTGGTGGGTATATTTAAGAAATAAGGAGTGGGAAAGTGAAGCGGATATTAGCGTTATTTTTAGCACTGCTAGCAAGTATTTCTTTAATATCTTGCTCAGCAATTGATTTAACATTTGAAGATGTAAGAGATGAAGTAGTTGGATTTGCGGATATAGAAGAAGAGGTTGAAAGAAAGATAGAAAATATAGATAAAAAGATAAAAGAAATAGAAGAAAAAGTTGAAGAAGATATAGGAAAGATAGAAGAAAACGGAACCTATACGACAAAAGAAGATGTAGGCTTATATATTCACACCTATGATAAACTCCCCAATAATTTTATTAAAAAAAGGGATGCCACAGATTTAGGATGGGAATCGAGTAAAGGTAATCTATGGGATTTAACGGATAAAAAAAGTATAGGTGGCGACAAGTTTGGGAACAGAGAAAAAAGGTTGCCAATAAAAGATGGACGGATTTACTATGAGTGTGATATTAATTATAAAGGTGCGTATAGAGGTGCCGAGCGAATTGTTTATTCCAATGATGGCTTAGTATATTATACAGGGGATCATTATGAAACCTTTATTTTATTATATGGAGATGAAAATTTATGATTAAAGTAACCCTTAATGGCAAAAATATGAATAGCAAAAAAAGGGCTCATGAGTATATAAAGTGGAAATTAAAAGCCGAGGAATATTATGGCGATAATTTAGATGCTTTATGGGATGTCTTAAGCACCTATGATAGGCCTACAGAAATAAGTTTTATCAATATGGATAGCTTAATAGAAGCTTTAGCAGATTATGGTGAATCCATTGTTAGTGTGTTTAAAGAAGCTTCTGAAGAAAATGAAAATATAAAGCTAGGGCATATAGGATAAAAAAATACCACCATGGATAAGTCCATGGTGGTATTTTTAATATGATAGGAAAGTTCTACTTTCCTTACCGATAATACCGTGCCTGACACCTTTTAATTATTTACTAATTTTAAATTCAGAATAAATATGCTCGTAGTCCTCTAAAACTGCATCTACATCAATATATAAGCTAGTATTTGCAACAACTTCATCTGAAAGATTTAACATTGGATTATTTTTGAAATCCTCTGGTAAAAATTCTTGGGCTGCTGTATTTGAGTTTGCGAAACTTGTAAGCTCAGATATTTTTGCACTTACTTGTGGGTCTAATAAGAAGTTTAAGAATGCATAAGCATTATCTCTGTTTGGTGCTTCTTTGGACATTACAAAACTATCAATATACATAGGCATTCCTTCTGTTGGGAATACTGGTTGAAGTTTTGGATCAGCTTGTTGGCCTTTAACTGCTTGGTTTGAATACATAAATCCTGCAACAGCTTCTCCGTTTACTAAAGAGTCTTCAGGTGTATTTGTTTCAAATCTCATAATGTTATTTTTTAAAGCAAATAATTTGTCTTTAGCTTCTGCAACTTTTGCAGGATCTGTTTCATTGTACTCATATCCTAAAGTTTTCAGGACAAGTCCCATAATTTCAACAGACCAGTCTATTACAACGACATTTTTTTCAAGCTGTGGTTGCCATAAGTCTTCATAGCTTGTAATAGGGTTTGCGCCTAGTGCTGCAACAGCTTCAGGGTTTACAAGTAAGAATGCTGTTGAGATTGCATAAGGTATTGAAAATTGATTCTCTTCATCATAATATTTATTTTGATATAATGGATTTAAATTTCCGAAGTTTGGAAGCTTTTCTTTATCAAAGCTTTCAAGGTTTTCATTTCTTCTTAAGATGTCTACCATGTAATCGGTTACGACAGCTAAGTCATACTGATCTGGACTGGTTTCAAGAAGTGATTGCATATCTTCGTTTGAGGTAACTTCTTTATAGTTGATTTTAATACCAGTTTCTGTTTCAAATTGCTCAATTATTTCACGGGGAATAAATTCAGCCCATGTCATAAGATTAATCTCTTGAGACTTCTTAGTTTTACCACACCCAGCTAAAGAAAACATTAATGTAGCTGCTAAAGCTATACTTAAAACTCTTTTAATTTTGTTATTCATAATTTAAAATCCTCCCTTATTCTTATCTTTATTATTAAATAGTTGACTTAGGCCAACTATAAAAAACGTTCCGACTAAAATCAAAGTACATAATGCGTTGATTTTAGGTGTAACTCCTACACGCATCATAGAAAAAATATGAACTGGCAAAGTGGTTGTTGTTGGGCCAGACATATAAGTTGAAATAACAACGTCATCTAAGGACATAGCTAGTGCGAGTAGTGATGCTGTTATGATTGCAGGTGTCACCAGGGGCAATATAATAGTTTGAATAATTTGCCACTTGTTAGCGCCTAAATCTTTTGCAGATTCTATAATAGACTTGTCAATTTCTTTAAGCCTTAATAGTACCATGAGATACACGTAAGGCAAGCAAAACAGTGAATGTGCAAGGACTAAGGTTAAGTGTCCAAAAGGTAGCTTCAAGGTGCTAAAAAATAAAAGCAGTGAAACGCCTAGGGCAACTTCTGGAACAAGTAATGGTAGAATCATAATGATTTGCATAACATTAGCCATTTTTCGGGTGACATAGGTGGAAATAATAGCAGTAGCTGTTCCAAGTATGGCCGATAAGGCAGATGTTAAAAAAGCAACTTGTATACTTGTTTTAAAGGATTGAATAATAACCCGGTCTTTAAATAAGGCCTTATACCAATCTAGTGTAAATCCAGTCCAAGAAGCAGTTGAGGGGCTTTGGTTAAAAGAATATAAAATAACCCCAAGTACTGGAACGTACAAGACAACAAAAAATAAGGATAGGTAAAAGGTACTAAACCTGTTAGATGTCTTACTCATTAGAATAATCCCTCCCCATTTTTATCTTTTGTTACTTTTCCGTATATCCCTAGTATGATTAAAACTAAAATAATCATCCCAACAGAAAAAGCTGCAGCAAGAGGCTTATTTCTACCCTTTGTAACCTGGGCATTTATTACATTTCCTAAAAACAAAGTCATTCCGCCACCCAGTAGGTCGGATATAAAAAACAGGCCTAAAGATGGAATGAAAACTAAGGTAAATCCTCCGGCAATGCCTGGCAATGTAAGAGGAAGAGTTATATTTAAAAATGTTTTTGTTTTGCTAGCACCTAAATCATAGGAAGCTTCAAGTAAGGATTTATCAAGCTTATCCACTGAATTATAGATGGCAATAATCATAAAAGGAATCAACATATAGACAGTTCCAATAAGAATGGTGCTAAATTTGTACATCATATTTAAAGGTGTCTGAATCATGTTAAGTTTTAGGAGCACATTGTTGATAATACCTGTATTTCCAAGTAAAATAATCCAGCCGTAGGTTCTAAGTAGACTTGATATCCAAAATGGAAGCATGATGAGTGCAATGGATAAAGCCTGTTTTTTAGCATTTAAATTTGCTGTAAAATAGGCCACAGGATAACCGATTAATAATGTTATAATACCTGTTAAAGTTGCTAGCAAAAATGAGTTAAAAAAGATTTTAAGATAGATAGGATCAAGCATTTTTGCATAATTACTTAAGGTAAACTTAAAGACAACATTACCAACAGGATCTCTTGTTAAAAAGCTTAAAACAATAACAAAAACAAGGGGTATGCCAACTAAAAAGCCAACCCAAGCTAAAATAGGAATAGCGGGTGCATTTTGTTTGAGTTTTTTCATACTAAACATATTAAACACCACTTTCTTCTAAATCATCTTCCATAGGCAATAAAATTGCCCCGGATTCTTCCCAAGAAACATATACCTTATCTCCTTTTTCATAATCACAATCATCATTTTGATACTCAATGGCAGTAATTGTTTCGCCGTCCACATTAATTTCGGTTCTAGTTTGTGAACCAGCATAGTGGACCGATAGAACCTCACCGGCAAGAGAGTTAGGCGTTTCATGGCAAGCAATTTGCATTTTATCCATGTGAATGGCTAAAAGCGCCTGATCTCCAGGTTTGTTCTGACAAATAACGTTTTTAGAACATCTAATGTTAATAACGTTGCTACCAAATTGTATTTTATAGGACTCATTTTCTTTTTCTAACAGTGTAACCTTTTTTATATTTCGATCCCCAATAAAGGAGGCTACAAAAAGATTGACTGGATTATTATAGACTTCTCTAGGGCTACCAATTTGCTGGATGACCCCATTATTCATAACTGCTATACGATCAGAAATATTAACCGCTTCTTCTTGGTCGTGGGTAACGTAAATAAAAGTAGTTTTTGTTTGTTTTTGAAGTTGGGCAAGCTCCCGCTGCATATGCTTTCTAAGCTTTAGATCTAGTGCACCTAAAGGTTCGTCTAATAGCAAAATAGCAGGCTCATTAATTAAAGCTCTTGCAATAGCAATTCTTTGTTTTTGCCCACCAGATAACTGATGTGCCATTCGTTTCTCATATCCAGACATCTGAACCAAATGAAGAACCTCAGTAACTTTTTCTTTCAGTTGTTCCTCATTCATGGATTTTTTAATTCTTGGACCATAAGCAATATTGTCATACATATTTAAGTGAGGAAAGAGAGCGTAGTTTTGAAAAACAGTGTTAACATTTCGCTTATTAGCCGGAAGAACAACAATAGATTTGTCGTTTAATAAAATGTCTCCAGAATCTACGGTCTCAAGGCCTGCAATACACCTTAGTATAGTTGTTTTTCCACATCCTGAAGGGCCTAAGAGTGTTAAAAATTCTCCGTCCATTATATCAAATGAGACATCTTTTAAAATATGGGAGTCATCAAAAGACTTATTGATATCAACTAAATGAAGCAACGGTTTTTTAAGCAATTGTTTTTTCATGCAAAACTTCCTTTCACTTTATTAAAACATTATTCATATAATTACTGTTAAAAATACCATACATATGAATGGTTGTCAATTTGTACTGGAGCTTATATTTGTTTTCTTGACTATAATTATAAGGATACCCAGTATAGTTGTGGCTATAGCTGAAAATATGAATTTGTGTTCAATTTGAGATCCAAATCCACTTGAAATAGTGTTAATAATAAAAGGTGATACAAACTGGGCAATATTAGCAGCTACAGTATACATGCCAATGGCTGGAACAATATCCTCATCCGGTATCTTGTTATATATACTCGTTAAGAATGCTGGGTATACCAAACTGGTTCCAATCCCAAATAATGTACTACCAATTAAAAAGGTTAAAGGACTTAACGTCCTACTAACAATAAAGAAACTTAGGCTAACAATAAATAGGGAGGCCGAAAGCGTATATGTTTTTAAACCCCTATTAATTTTATAGAACATAATCCCAATCAAAAACCCAATAAAGGCGTTGATACTAGCAATAGACCCTGTTAAATTAGTCGTGCCAAGTCCCTTTTGATCAACGTACAGTGATAAATTAAGTGGAAAAGTAGCACTAATAACCACATAGATAAAAGCTAATAAAGTGATTAAAAAAGCATCTTTAACAAAAATCTTTCCGCTTTTGTTTTCGGGCTTATTATCAGGCACATAGAGGTGTCCAAGGGGTTCTAAAGGCTCTAATAGAGGGTCTAATATAGGATCTATATTTTGATCAAAATGAGGTTTCATATATAAAAAGATAAATATAAGGGGAATTAAGTTTAAAAGTTGGACTAGAAAGACGCCCTTCCAGTAATAATTTGCAACAAATCCACTTAAAAAACTAAATAAAACCCCGCCTAAACTTGAAAACGCCGATTGCAAACCAGTGGCTGTATCTCTATCTTTCCCAGAAGGAAAGTATCTAGCCGGTAAGCTAGATGAAATAGTTGTAATCAGTCCAAGCCCAAAGCCCATAATGACTCTTGAAATAAGCAGTAATATAAAACTATGCGAAAAGTATGGATACACGCCTGAAAATAGGATTAAAATAAGACCTAGGATTGTTATCTTTTTGCTCGGTAAAAACTTAAGCAAAGGGCTTACAGTCATAGATGCAATCATTATCATCAGGGGAGGAATCGTCACTAACAAATGGATTAAATGGGCGTACTCTGGGAAAGCCTTTGCAATACTTGATAAAACAGGTATTAAGGCAGCAGCAGAAGACATGGTTGTTGCTAAGACAGATATGATCATATGATCCTTTAATTTACGGTCCATTTTTTAATGGCCTCCTTGTGGTTGTGGATTTAATATGCGGTAAATATAATATTACAATATAAGTGGGGAAAAGTAAATAGATAGGTGAGGGGAGGTTTCGGGGATGGGGGGAGGTTTTGCCACATTTGGTGGGTGTCATATCGCCCATCGCGCATCTCTTGGCTTGTGAGCCAAAGGATGCTTGCTGGGTGATATGACACCCACCATTGCGGGGAAAAGCTGGAGAGCATGGCCCCGGAAACCTTTGTTGGGGGAAAGTAGGATGAGGTGGGGAGCTTTATGGGGACTGTCCTCATGGAAGTGGATGTGGTAAAATAGTGGGTAAGAAAACTAAGGTGGAAGAGAAGATATTATAAAAAAAGAAGGGCAGAGGTGGTTTGTATGAAATTTATAACTTATATATATAATGAAGAAGAACGTGTTGGCTTTAATGAAGAAGAACATATTGGCTTTGTGGAAGAGGATAGGGTTTATAAGATAAAAGGGTATGATATGGTTGGACTTATAGGAAATTATGAGAAGATAGATTTTGAAGGGATAAGAAAATCTGAAGCCCCGTTACTTATGGCAGATATTAAGATTCTGTCGCCTATTGTAAAGCCTATTCATGATGTTATTTGTGTGGGGAAAAATTATGCGGATCATATAAGAGAAATGGGATCTGAGGTTCCAGAGGATTTTATAGCCACTTACTTTGGTAAAAGGGCGACTAGGATCATGGGATCAAATGAAGAAATTGAAGGTAGATTTGATTTAGATGAGGGAATGGATTATGAATCTGAGTTAGCAGTTATAATCGGTAAAGAATGTAAAAATGTAAAAAAAGAAGATGCCCTAGATTACATTTTTGGATTTACAATATTTAATGATATAACATCTAGGATTATACAAAAAAAGCATAATCAATGGTTTAGAGGAAAAAGCTTTGATCAGTATAATGCTATGGGACCTTATATTGTAACGAAAGATGAAGTGGATCATGGTAACTTAGCTATTAAGTCTTATGTGAATGATGAGCTAAGGCAAAATTCTAACACAAACAATATGATTATAAAGATAGAAGAAATTATAGAGGAATTATCTAGTGGCATGACATTAGAGCCAGGGGATATCATAAGCACCGGTACCCCTGAAGGCGTCGGCATGGGATATAAGCCACCTCGGTTTTTAAAAGCAGGGGACTGTGTTAGGTGTGAAGTTGAAGGGTTAGGGAGTTTGGTAAGCCGTATCGTTTAAAAATAGGGTATAAATTGTATACAATAAAAAAATATCAGGGGGGAAATAATATGAAGGCTTTATTGGTAATAGATATGTTAAAGGACTTTATAGACGAAGGGGGCGCCTTAGAAACAGGTCAAGCAGGTAGGGAGATTGTTTCTTTTGTAAAAAATAAGATTGATGAATATAGAGAGCAGGGCTATCCTATAATATATATATGTGACAATCACGAGATAGACGATAAAGAGTTTGACATGTTTCCACCCCACTGCGTAAAGGATACAGCTGGAAGCCAGATCGTTGATGAACTAGCATTACAAAAAGAGGATAAAGTAATCTGTAAAAGGCGTTATAGTGCCTTCTATGGTACAGATTTAGATTTGTATTTAAGGGAAAAGGGGATTAATGAGATATCCTTAGTGGGCGTGTGTACCAATATTTGCGTATTATATACAGCTGCAGATGCAAGGAACATTTCTTATGAAGTAAACGTCTATATAGATGGCGTAGCATCATTTGATAAAGTGGCCCATGATTTTGCGCTAAAAGAAATGGGGACTACCCTAGGCTGTCAGGTGATTTGATGGTACCTGACCTAGTGTGGTATAATTATGTGTATGAGTAAAATATAAGGAGTGGTGCAAAAATGAGAAAACATAAATTAAAAACAAGCATTGTAATGATTTTAACTATAATTTTAAGCTTAAATACCGCTGTTTACGCAGATACTTCAGCTGTTGTAACTTTAGGTAAGGATTTAACCAAGGACCAAAAAAAGCAAATGATTCAGGTATTTGGTGTAGACCAGGACGATGTAACATTAATAGAAGTTAATAATGAAGAAGAAAGAAAATACCTAGAAGGCGTTGCTAGTGAAGGGCAACTAGGAACCAGAACAATCTCTTCTGCCTACGTAGAGCTTTTAGATGAAGGATCAGGGATTAGCGTAGAAACCCATAATATATCATGGGTGACAAAAAGCATGTATGAAAGTGCATTAATAACTGCTGGTGTAAAAGATGCCAAGATTATTGCAGCAGCCCCTTTTCCAGTTTCAGGAACAGGTGCCCTAACAGGTATATTAAAGGCTTTTGAAGTAGCCACAGGTAAGAAAATCAGTGAAGAACAAAAGAAAGTAGCCAATGAGGAAGTTTTCCAAACAGGAGAGCTAGGCGACGCAATCGGACAAGACGAAGCGGGAGAATTAATGCGTAAGGTTAAAGAAATGGTAATCTCACAAGATATCAAAGATGCTGAAGGTATCAAACAGGCTATTATACAAATAGCAGGGGATTTAAATATTAACTTAAACGCTGATCAAACAGAAAATATGGCCAAGTTAATGGAAAAAATCAATGGCTTAAATCTAGACAAAGAACAAATTACAAGCCAACTTAAAGACATTGGTAAAAAGTTAGATAATGTTATAAAAAATAATGAAGAAGTAAGAACACTATTGCAGAAGATTCTAGATGCAATTAAGGAGTTCTTTAGTTCCTTTTTTAGTAAAAAATAGGGAATCCATAAAATTACATACAAAGGCCTCTGAAACCTTAGTTTCAGAGGCCTTTGTATGCAATTTGGACCCAGTTCACTTTAATATTCCTAAAACTAAAATTTGAAAGACTTTTCAGCATCTGAGAAAAATGGCGAAGAAGCTCGAAAGCGCTCGAAAAAGATTGTGTACTGCAGTACACTATGTTAAGACTTGTACTAACTGAATTATTAATAAAAAGCAAAATAATTCAGACACACTATAGAGGAGGAATTTAAATGAAGAGATACAAACAACGTAGTTTAGCAATGTTTATTGTTTTCTGTATGATATTTGCAAGTATTCCACAGGCAATATTTGCAACAGATTACGATAATCACTGGGCAAAGAATGCTGTTGAAAAATGGAGCGAGAAGGGGTTAGTAAAGGGGTATGAAGATGGTAATTTTAGACCTTCAAATCCTATTACGCGAGGGGAACTTGCAACTATTTTAGCGAGGGTTTTTGAATTTGAAGAAACAGCTCATTCAAAAGAGTATACAGATGTAGATGCAGGGAAATGGTATGCAGACAGTGTAGCTAAGATAAGTTCAGCTAAGCTTATGAATGATAATGGCCAAACTTTCAGACCTGAAGCGCCAGCCACTAGAGAAGAAGCAGCTTATGCGATTGCAAAAGCATATAAAGTAACCGGTTCTACTAGTGAAGCATTTAAAGATCAAGTAGCTATCTCAGATTGGGCAAGTGATTCTGTAGAAGCACTTTTTTCAAAAGGATTTATAAGTGGTAATCCAGATGGAACTTTTGCGCCACAAAGAACTTTAACAAGAGCAGAAGTTGTGACGATGCTAGATAAAATTACAAGTGGACTTATTAACGTAGCAGGTACATACACAGAAGATATAAATGGTAACCTTGTTGTCAATACAAGAGACGTTATTTTGAAAGATATGACGATCTCAGGTAACTTATATCTTACAGAAGGTATCGGTGATGGCGATGTTACGCTTGAGAACATTACTGTAGAAGGAGAAACTTTTGTAAACGGTGGAGGGGTTAACTCTATTAAATCTAAGGGTAGTAGTTTTTTAGATGGTATGAAAGTTTCAACTAAAAATCCTGTTAGATTATTAATCGTTGGGGATGCAGTTAAAGTTGAGGCTTTCCCGGGAACAACAGTAACACTTACAGGTAATTTTTCAAATGTAATATTACCTCCAGGCGTTAACGTTATTATTAAAGATGCTACAGTTGGGACAATTTTTGTAGAGCCAGGGGTTGCAGGAGCTACTGGTGTGACTAATGCAGTTATTACCATAGAAGAAGGCTCAACTGTAAAAAATATGCAAGCAGACGCACCGGTAGAGACAAAAGGAAAAGGTAAAATTGAAAACCTTACTGTAAATTCGGAAGGTGTAAAAACAGAGCAAAAACCTGTTAAGATGGAAATTAAAGATAAAGATATTAAAGCTAATATTGCAGGTAAAGAAGAAACAAAAGAAAGCATAGAAACAGCAAAATCAGTAGAACCTTCAAAATCATCAACGGGTGGAGGAAGCAGTAGTGGTGGTGGAACTACTAGTGGTGGGAACACAACAACTCCAGGAACTCCAGTAAACCCAGGAACCCCAGGAACCCCAGGAATCACAGAAAAGGTTCGTTTTAGCGGAGTAATAAAATATGATGGAAAACCGGTAAAAGGTGCTGAGGTGAAAATTAATGCGCATGGTAGTAATTATAGAGCAGAAACTAGTGAAGATGGGTACTTCTCATTTTATGTAGATGCTGGAAAGACATATGAAATTAGCGCATGGATTGTTAATGATGAATATGAAGGATTTTATGGCGAAAAAATCGAATTAGCTAACTCAAATAAAGAAATTAATATTGAGCTTAAAAAGCAGAATGTAGCTAAAATCTTAATTACAGATAGTAATAACAGACCTATAATTACAGGGATAAACCTTAGAGAAGTTGATGAAAACGGGAAAAAATTAGGTAGTTATAGAGTAGATAACAGAGGTAATGCAACAATAATTCTAGAGAAACCAGATGATGTTGCAAGGATGTTTGAGATATATTTAGAGGATATGTCTGTGCCAGTAGGGAAGGTAGAGGGCGTTAAATATACAGGGAAACCAGTCTCTGAATATACAGGATCATTAAACTGGAGCCTAGGTAATACTATTGAGGGTATGGCAGTATACAATAATGGTGAACCTGCTAAGAATAAGAAAATAACTCTTCTTCAAATTCATGCTCATCAAGACAATACGAGTTGGACTAGTTGGATGAAACCAGTTGATATAATAACAGATAATGATGGTAAGTATATCTTTGAAGATGTGGATAAGAACTTTGATTATTATATTCAGTCAAGATATACAGAGGGAACGGACTGTTTTATATCTGATAACTTGAATGCTTTATTGGTGAGTGGCGAATATAATGAACAAGTAGTTATTTAAAAATCATATAGTATTACGGTAGATATCCAAAATTCAGATAGTATAGTAGATCCTAACAATATGAGAATTGATATAATGGATAAAAATGGTACTAAGTGGGGAATGAGTGGGATTAGGCCTGGAAAGGAACTTATATACGAATATAGATTTGGCCCAGGAGAATATACAATAACGGTAACAACGGGAGAAGATGTAATTGTTAAAACACTTACAATTATAGAAGGTATATACAACTATGATGTTTTAGTGGACTTGTTAGGAGAAAAGAATGAAAGAACATTAAACGTTAAGCTTAAGGAAGAACAGTCTGTTAATGTTGCAGGTAAAAAATTAACAGCTCATAACGTTACTTTAGGATATCCGAATAATGATCAAGGTGAAGGTAAGGGACAAGCATGGGCAGATTTTACGAATGGCAAAGCAACCCTTGTAATCCCACAAGATTTTAATAGTTTAGAAGCAAAGTTATTTATTCGAGATGCTGAAGGTATGTTAATTACTATTCAAGATATTACACTTGATGTAAACGAAGTAGAGGTTGACCTTGCTAATACTCCGGATTTTATATCAGCAGTTTATTTGCAGTCTACCACAGATTCTGCCATTACACTTAATACTGCTAAACTCTATATGACGGATAAACCTGATGATGCAATTATAGAATATAAACTAAAGGATTTTGATGTTTCAGCAGAGCCTTTAGTAGCAAGAGAGTCTATGAAATTATTTTCTGGAATAAAGCTTATTCATGGAAAGTATTTTATAATTGTAGAGTACAGTGCGAATGAAATTGATTATGAGTTAATAGGAGAGTTTATTTTCTTTGATAAGGATAAACAAACGTATGAATTGACGTTTGATCTTACAGGAGAAGAAGATTAAATCGTAGAGTAATAACTTAAGCGCTAAATAAAAAAAGGACTTCTGAAAATATATTTTCAGAAGTCCTTTTTTATCCTAAGCCACCACGTTTAAGTATAATTACTCTCATCAGGCTTAAAGGTCTTGCAACTGGTCTCATTAGATGTTTCTACTATACTGTTACTCATAGTGCTCATAGGATTGACTTCAAGAGCACTGGCATGGCATTGTTCATTATGATTATAATGACAGTTTTCTACACTACATTTTACTTGCATTTTTGGGGATTCCATTTATTTTCACCATCCTTTATTTTTTAAGTCTTGATTAGTTTGTCCGTGAGGAACATATTTTATGAGACAAGATAAAATTACCAAAATGATATTTTTATTTGATTATAAAATTGAATATATGAGGTTTTATTTGAATAAGATTTGCACATCACGTATAATAATAGATATAGAGGTGGTGCAAAATGAATGCAAAGAATACCCTATTGATTATCATAGGAAGTATAGCTGTGGGGTTAGGGGTAATAGGGATCTTCCTGCCATTACTACCAACAACTCCTTTTTTACTCGTCGGGGCATACTGTTACTTTGAAGGTTCCCCAAAATTGTACGCTTCACTACTTAACAATAGATACTTAGGAGAATATATAAAGAACTTCAGGGAGTATAAGAGCATCCCTTTAAAAACCAAGATATTTGCTATAGTCATGTTATGGCTAACCATTGGTTATTGCATCCTATATATTATCCCATTATTACTGGTAAAAATACTTTTATTTATAATTGCTAGTGCTGTAACGGTACACATATTATCCTATAAAACCTTGAAAAAATAAAAAGAGGGACAGTCCCCACTCTAGTGCACTAGAGTAGGGACTGTCCTCTTTTTATGGTATAATTACAAAAAAGCCTAAGGAGTGAAAATCATGAAATTCATCCATACATCAGACTGGCACTTGGGGAAGATTCTCCATGGTGTTCATTTAACCCCAGACCAGCGTATCGTCCTAGATGGACTTAAAGAAATTCTAGCACAAGAAAGGCCAGATGCCCTCATTATAGCGGGAGATATTTATGATAGAGCCATCCCGCCAGTTGAAGCTGTTGAATTATTTAGCGAATTCACCCAGAGCGTTTTACTTGGTCTAGGCATTCCTATTATCGCTATGGCGGGTAACCACGATAGCGCTGAGCGTATTCAATTTGGGAGCAAGCTATTATCGGAAAATAAATTGCATATAATCGGGAAGTCCACCCAAGGATATGAGAAGGTTGTATTAGAAGATGACCACGGACCAGTGGAATTTTATGTGATTCCTTACGCAGATCCAGCCTATATCAGATCTATGTATAAAAATGATGCCATCAAAACCCACGATGATGCCTTTGAAGCTATTACAAATCGTATTTTAGAGGAAAAGGGTGATGCTAGAAGTGTTGCAATGGTTCATGCCTACGTGCAAGGCGGGGAAATACATTCTGATTCAGAAAGGCCCCTTTCCATAGGAGGAACTGATATGGTTAGCTTTAGCCACTTTAAACCCTTCAACTACACAGCTCTTGGGCATCTTCATGCACCCCAACGAGCAGGAGAAGAGTTTATTCGCTACAGTGGATCTCTTATGAAATATTCCATTTCAGAGGCAACTCAGAAAAAATCTGTTTATATGATTGAAATGGACAAAGACGGAACCGTCACTCATGAGGAAATTTTAATCAAGGCACCTAAAGATGTTAGACAGGTAAAAGGCCTATTAGAAGATATTTTAGCCACGGGCAGATTAGATGACAACCCTAATGATTATGTCATGGCTGTTGTAGAAGATGAGGGGGCCCTCCTAGATCCTATGGAGAAAATTAGGTCCGTCTACCCTAACGCAATAGGCATGAAGCGCACCTTTTTAGAAAACCAACAAGAGGGTAGTCGGGGGGATATTAATTATAGTAATTATAACAAAATGAGCATCGGCTCACTATTTGATGATTTTTACACCCATGTAACAGGGGAAGGGTTTAGCGAAGAATATAAAGAAGTATTTGAGGCCATTACCAAAGGAATAGAAAGGGAGTGAAAAAATGAAACCTGTTTTATTAGAAATGGAAGCATTCGGGCCTTATTCAGCAGTGCAAATTATAGACTTTACCTTACTTAAAGATGCCAATATGTTTTTAATCCACGGCTCAACAGGTGGCGGAAAAACCACTATTCTTGATGCTATATGCTATGGTTTGTACGGAGAAACCAGCGGAAAAGAACGAGATCCTGATAGTATGCGCAGTCATTTTGCAAAAGAAGACCAGTTAACCCAGGTTAAATTCACTTTCAAAGTTGGGCAAAACACCTATTTTGTTCACCGTATTCCAGGACAAAAAAGACCTAAAAAAGTAGGGGATGGTTTTACAGATCAAAAACCAGATGGCTGGTTATATAAATTAGGCGACGAAGAACCTGAGCTCCTTGCAGCTGGGGTAACGGATGTGAAAGATAAGATTATTGAGATTATAGGCTTTGACTCAGACCAATTTAGGCAAGTTATTATTATTCCCCAAGGCCAATTTAGAAAGCTTTTAGTGGCGAAAAGTGAAGAAAGACAAAAGATTTTAGGGGAAATATTTCAAACCAGGAAATACAAACTAGTAGAAGAAAGAATTCGGGACGAAGAGCGAACTTTGAAAAATGAAGTGGCCTCTCTTAAAGAGCGCCGCAAAGAGCAAGTTAAAAACATAAAATATAGACCCAATACACCACTAGAAGCATTAATGGAAAAAGAAAATATCGACACCAACCAGGTCATTACTGAAGTAGAAGTTTTATCTGAAACTCAGGAAGAAGAAATAAAGAAAATTACTGAGGAAATTACAACCTCAGAAGAAAATATGAAATTAATGGCCACTCAGATCACAATTGCGACTAATAACAACGCAAAACATACTGAAAAACTAAATGTTAAAGTGACCTATGATGACTTAATAAGCCAAGAAGAAGGCTTTATAAAAAAAGAAAAGGATTATAATCTGGGCCAAAAAGCACTGCCGCTCCAGACGAAAGAACAGTACTTAAATGAATTAGCCTTGCAAAAAGAGCAGTTAAAAATAGACGTGTTAAACATCAGAGAAGAGATTAAAGCCCTTGATATAACTTATAAAGAAGTAACCATTCAAATGGAGCAGTGTAAAGAGCAAGAACCAGAAACAAAAAAACGAGAAATTAATCTTAATAAAGCAGTAGAAGAATATAGACCTAAGTCCACAAATTTAATTATTTTAGAAAAAGATAAAGAGGTCATAAAAAAAGAAATAGATCAGGCCCTAGAGCGTCAAAAAACATTAAAAGAGCAAAAAGAAGCAATGGACAAAGAAATTCTGGAAGCTGAGAAAACTCTCGGGCAAAGGCAAATATTTAATGATTTGCTTAGAAAGCAAGAACTAGAATCTCAAAAACTATCGGCAACACTGGTTCAAAAAAGGCAATTAGAACAAATGGAATTAGGTTATGAGAGTCTTCGGAATAAGTATAAGGAGATAAGTATTAAATTGAAAAAAGCTGGAGATGAGTATGCAAAGGCCAGTGAAACTCATAACCAGATACTACAACAATGGATACGGGGGCAAGCAGGAGAATTAGCTAGAAATCTAAAAGAAAGCGAAGCCTGTCCAGTATGTGGATCCACTACTCATCCAAAGCCTGCTGTTTCAACGACCGAAACAGCAACAGAAAAAGATTTGGAAGAAAAAAAGAGCATTCTAGATAACTCACTTGAATATTACCAAGATATTAAAAATAAGCAAGTTAAAATTACAACCGAAGGCACAGGAAGTGGGAAGCAAGTAAATGCCCAAAAAGAAATGCTAGGAGAGCATGCCGAAACCCCATTACAGGATATGGAAAATGCATATAATAAATTAGAACTAGAAAAAAAGCAAACCACTGAGACTTTATTAACTCTTGAAAAACTTAATCAAAAAACGGCACAACAAAAAGAAGAAAAGGTGAAAATAGAGGAAGAAGCTACTATTTTACAAGAAAAAGATAAGGAAAATGCCGATAGATTTACATCTTTAAATACCCAAATAGAACACATTAAAAAAGAAATTCCAGAAGAATTAAGATCTAAAGAAGCCTTAAATAGGTATATTAGCAAGCTAGAAGCCGCAATCAAAACCCAAAAAGAAATTCATGAGAAAACACAAAAAAGGCTAGAAGCGGTAAAAGCGTCTAAAATAAAACTAGAGACATCGGAAAAAGAAAAAGATTCCCAACTCAAAGTAATGGAAGTAAGGCATGAAAAAGAAATAAATGACTTTAAGAGCCATAGAGAAAAAGCAGGTTTTGAAACCTTTGAAGCCTACCAAAAGGCCTATAAATCTCAAGATGAGCTTGAACGCATTGAAGGGGAAATCAAGGCCTATCGCAGTCTTTATAGCGCCATAGAAGCGCAGTATAAAAAACTAATAGAAGAAACCAAAGATATTGTATTAGTTGACGTTAAAGCCCTTGAAGACCAGTATAGTCTTTTAGAAAGAGCCAAAGATGAACTTGGCAGAGTCCGCCAGACTATTACCTTAGAAAAACAGCATAATGAAAAACAAATGGCGATTATATTAAAATCCACCAAACAAATTATGGAGAAAGAAAAAAGATATAGCATTGTAGGTAGTTTATATGACGCCGTAAGAGGGAAGAATATAAAGGGACTTTCTTTTGAACGATTTATTCAAAGCTCCCTATTCGAAGATGTTTTAATACGCGCCAACGAAAGGCTAACCCTAATGTCCAATAACCGTTATGAGTTGTATAGATCTGATAACCGGGAAAGCTTAGCCTCTCAATCAGGCCTTGATATGGAAGTACTTGATACCTATACAGGTAAAAAACGCCATGTACGCACATTGTCGGGGGGAGAGGGCTTTATGGCATCCCTGTCACTAGCCCTAGGCTTAGCAGACGTTGTTCAGTCCTACGCAGGTGGCATATCACTAGATACCATCTTTATTGACGAGGGATTTGGCACATTAGATACAGAATCTCTAGATGCGGCCATTAAAACCCTGATTGATTTGCAACAAAGCGGACGTCTTGTAGGAATTATTTCTCACGTACCGGAATTAAAAGAGAGAATTGGGGCAAGGCTTGAAGTAGTGAGTACCCAAAGTGGCAGCAGGGCGAAGTTTCACGTATAATTAAGAGTTTCATTTCTTTTAATTCAAATCTATACTATAATAGATAGGTAAAGAAGGAGTTGAGTTATGAATAAAAATGAAATTGCGAAACTATTACTACAAAAAATACCAGAATCCATGATAAAAATAGATGAACCCATGAAAAATCATACGTCCTTTAAAATTGGAGGGCCAGCAGATATATATGTTGCCCCCTCCACAGTAGAAGAACTAACCTTCACCTTAAAAGTATGCAAGGACAATCATATTCCTTATTTCATACTGGGCAACGGCAGTAATTTACTTGTAAAAGACGGAGGGTATAGGGGCATAATGATTCATATTTTAAAAAACATGAATCAGATTAGTATAGAAGGCAATGAGCTCTACGCTCAGGCGGGGGCGCTACTAGTTAAGGTGGCCAACACCTGTCTAGATCATAGCCTAACAGGGTTTGAGTTTGCCCACGGCATTCCAGGCAGCATAGGCGGCGCCGTGTATATGAATGCAGGGGCATACGGCGGAGAAATGAAAAATGTGATCGTATCTGCTGATGTCATTGATCACAATGGGCAGCTACTAACCCTCACGAATGAAGACCTAGCACTTGGCTATAGAACGAGTAAAATTCAAACAGCAGAGATGATTGTAGTGGGGGCGCGTATTGCCCTTGAACAAGGAACCTACCATGAGATTAAGGAAAAAATGGATGATCTTTCTAATAGAAGAAGAACCAAGCAACCCCTTACAGTTCCTAGCGCTGGAAGCACCTTTAAAAGACCAGAAGGCTACTATGCAGGCAAACTAATCATGGACGCAGAACTACGTGGATTTCGTATAGGGGATGCAGGTGTATCGGATAAGCATTGTGGCTTTATCGTTAATCTTGGAGAGGCAACGTCTAAGGAAGTCATAGACCTAATTCGCCATATACAATGTACGGTTAAAGAGGCTTTTGGCCAAGACCTACACCCAGAGCTTAAAATTATTGGAGAAGATTAAAGCAACGTCACAGAAGGGAGACATAGAACATGCAGTTGATTATCGTAACTGGAATGTCAGGAGCAGGAAAAAGTACAGCTATTAGAGCCCTAGAAGATGATGGTTTTTATTGTATTGATAACTTACCGCCAGCTCTTATTCCAACATTTACAGAGTTATGTTTAGGCCAACAAGATAAATTTAGCAAAGTGGCATTAGGCATCGATATACGAGGTGGTGAACTTTTTACAGAACTTTTTTTAAGTTTAGACACCATTAAAACAAACGGCTACAACTATGATATACTTTTCCTAGATTCTTCAGATGAAATTTTGATGAAACGCTTTAAGGAAACAAGAAGAACCCATCCACTTGTTAGAGAAGGTCGGCTAGGAGAAGGCATTGCTAAAGAAAGAGTTTTACTTGAAGAGCTCAAGCAAAAATCAAGTGAAATTATTGATACAAGTAACCTACTGCCTAAAGAAGTAAGAGAAATTGTACGCAAGATTTATGTACAAGATGAAGATTTTAATAACCTAATGATTACCGTTGTAACCTTTGGATTTAAATATGGCATTCCTATGGATTCTGACCTAGTATTTGATGTTAGATTTATGCCTAATCCATATTATATTCCAGAGATTAGGCCTTTAACAGGCAATGATCAAATAGTACAAGACTATGTTATGGAAAATCAGGTGTCCATAGATTTCTTAGGTAAACTAGAAGATATGATTGGATTTTTGATTCCAAACTATGTTAAAGAGGGGAAAAACCAATTAGTTATTAGTATTGGTTGTACAGGTGGAAAGCATAGATCGGTTACAATTGGAAATAAGCTATTTGAAAATCTTGTTAAAATGGGTCACAGTGCCTATATTCAGCATAGAGATATAGAGAAAGATAAAAAAAGAGGAAAATGATATGTATAACCCCAATGATCCCAAGATAGTTGCACTAGGCGGAGGTACAGGGCTTTCTACTATGTTGCGAGGACTTAAAAAATGGACACAAAATATTACAGCAATCGTCACCGTTAGTGATAATGGTGGAAATTCAGGTCTTTTAAGGGAAGAAATGAATATGCTACCACCAGGAGACATTAGAAACTGCTTGGTAGCCCTTGCCAACACGGAGCCAACCATGGAGAAATTGCTACAATATCGTTTTAAAGAGGGGGTGCTAGCAGGGCAGAACTTTGGCAATTTATTTTTAGCAGCCCTGAGTGAAATTTCCGGAAGTTTTGAAGAGGCTGTAAGAGTAAGTGAAAAAGTACTGGCTATAACAGGCAGAGTCGTACCAGTAACATTAGAACGGGTGAATCTAAAAGCTGATTTTGATGATAAGACCCAAGTTATTGGAGAAATTCAGATTGTAGCCTACGCTAAGAAAACGAGGGCGAAAATCATTGATATAGTCCTAGAACCAGCCAACCCGGACCCTACGCCAGATGCCATAGAAGCAATAGAAAATGCGGATGCAATTATTTTAGGACCTGGTAGTTTGTATACAAGTATTATTCCGAATCTATTAGTTCATGACATATCAAAAGCTATCAGTAAGGCAAAAAAACCGGTTATTTATATTAGTAATATAATGACCCAGCCAGGTGAAACAGTGGGATTTGGTGTTTATGATCACATCAGGGAGCTAGAGCATTATTTAGGCAAAGGCGTCATTAATACAGTTATTATTAATTCACAAGAAATTCCAAAAGATTGGTTAGCTATGTACTTAGAAGATGGGGCAGATATGATTGGATTTGAGCCTTTAGCATTTAAAGACGACACCATTCAAATTATCAAGGCACCCGTAATGAAAATAAATGAAAAGAAAAAAGTAATCAGACATGATTCAGAAAAACTTGCAAAAATAATTATGGATTTAATACAGACGAACTAATTTTAATACAAACTTTAATACAATGAGGTGACGTTAAGATGTCCTTTTCAGGCGATGTAAAACAAGAATTAGCACGGCACATAAGTGAAGCGCGGCATTGTATGATTGCAGAAATCGCTGCCTTAATTCAAATGGCTGGGGAGATTAACATATCAGAAGCTAGTAGAGTTAGCATTAAATTTCAGATAGAAAATGCAGCAGTTGCTAGAAAGTACTTTACATTAATCAAAAAAACTTTTAGAATAAACACAGAAGTATCATTAAGGCGTAATACGACCCTTAAGAAAAATCAAATATATATATTGTATATTACAGATCATAAAGCTTGTATGAAAATACTACAAGCAACAGGTATTATGGAAGATACATCAAAAGGCATTATTCGAAAAGATATAAACTCTTTAACAGTGCAAAAAACATGTTGTAGACGTGCATATTTGAGAGGTGCTTTTTTAGGATCAGGCTCAGTAAGTGATCCGGAAAAAGGGTATCACCTTGAATTTGTTAATTCAAAAGAAGAATATGCAGTAAGCCTAAAGGATCTCATTAATAAATTTGGAATGGATGCAAAAATTGTTATGAGAAAAAACAATTATGTGGCATACTTAAAAGAAGGTGCTCAAATTGTAGATTTACTTAATATTATGGGGGCACACGTAGCACTTATGGAGCTAGAGAACATACGTATTATTAAAGAAATGCGTAACAATGTAAATCGCCTTGTAAACTGTGAAACTGCAAATATTAACAAAACAGTATCGGCAGCCGTTAGGCAAGTTCAAGATATTACTTATTTAGAAGGAGTTATAGGCCTATCAGCCCTGCCACGCAATCTAGAAGAGATTTCAAAGTACAGGATGCAATATCCTAGTGCTACGTTAAAGGAATTAGGGGAAAAACTAACCCCACCCGTAGGAAAATCAGGCGTTAATCATAGGTTACGTAAGTTAAGTGAATTAGCAAACCAACTGAGAGAAGAAAGAGGAGGCAACTAAAAAATGTTAAAAGAAACAATTGTTGTAGGATTAAAAAGTGGATTAGAGGCAAGACCAGCTGCTTTATTCGTGCAAATAGCAAGTAAATACGAAAGTCATATTTCTATTTTACTCACAGACAAACAAGTCAATGCAAAAAGTATTATGGGTATGATGTCACTAGGAGCCATTAAAGGGCAAGAAATAACATTACTTGTAGATGGTGAAGATGAAGAAGAAGCAATGAAGGCGTTAATTAGTTTTATGACATCAGAACAACCTGCTGAATAAGTAGATATGTAAGCTATCAGATGAATATCAAGCAGCTGGGACTTTTTAAAGTTCCAGCTGCTTTTGTCTATATGGTATAATAATATGATACGGAGAAATAATTAAGGAAAGGATGTGATTCTATGGGAACTTCATTTACTCACTTGCATGTCCATAGTGGGTATAGTTTGCTGGATGGTTCTGCTAACATTAAAGAACTAATCCAAAGAACGAAAGAACTTGGAATGGATAGTATGGCAATTACAGATCATGGTGTCATGTTTGGGGTCATTGATTTTTATAAGGAAGCCAAAGAACATGGTATTAAACCGATTATTGGGTGCGAAGTATATGTGGCCCACAGAACTAGATTTGATAAGGAAAAAGTAGATAGTCGGTCTACTCATTTAGTCCTTCTTGCTGAAAATATGACAGGGTACGAAAATCTCATTAAGATGGTCTCAGCAGGGCACATAGAAGGGTTTTATAGAAGGCCAAGAATTGATTTTGATTTACTAAGAGAGCATAGCGAGGGGATTATTGGCCTGAGTGCTTGTCTGGGAGGCGGCGTTAGTCGGTTACTCTTACAAGAACAATATGAACAAGCTAAGGAAGTGGCTTTATTATATGATGAAATACTAGGTAGAGATAATTTTTACCTTGAAATGCAAGACCACGGATTAAGTGCTCAAAAAACAGTGAATCAGCAAATGCTACGCCTTTCTAAAGAAACAGGAATCCCACTGGTGGTTACCAACGATATTCATTATATTTATCCAGAAGATGCTGAGGCTCACGAAATATTATTATGTATACAAACAGGTAAAACAATTGATGATCCAACCCGTATGATCTATGAGGGGGGGCAATTTTTCGTAAAGTCGCCGGAAGAAATGGAAAAGATATTTCCATATGCCAAAGAAGCATTAGCCAATACGAGCAAAATAGCGGAGCGCTGTAACTTAGACTTTACCTTTAACGAGTTAAAGTTACCAGAATACGATGTGCCAGAAGGCTATAGTGCTGCAGAGTATTTAAAAAAGTTATGCTACGAAGGCTTAGAAAAACGCTATCATAAGGTGACAAAAGAGCTAGAGGAAAGACTGGAATACGAACTAGGTGTCATTATTCAAATGGGATTTGTTGATTATTTCTTAATTGTATGGGATTTTATTAAATATGCCAAAGATAATAATATACCCGTAGGGCCTGGTAGAGGCTCAGCGGCTGGTAGTATTGTGGCTTACACCTTAGCGATTACCAATATTGATCCCATTAAGTATCAGCTTATATTTGAGCGGTTTTTAAATCCTGAGAGGGTTAGTATGCCAGATATTGATATTGATTTTTGCTATGAAAGAAGACAAGAAGTCATTGATTATGTCATTGAAAAATATGGCTCAGAACGGGTAGCTCAAATTATAACATTTGGAACAATGGCAGCCCGGGCAGTTATTAGGGACGTAGGAAGAGCTACGAACATGCCCTATGCTGACGTAGACGCTATTGCCAAGATGATTCCACTAGAGCTTAAGATTACCATCAAGAAAGCCTTAACGATGAACAGTGAGCTTAAGCAGCTGTATGACACGAATCCGGATGTTAAGTATTTAATCGATATGTCTATGAGACTAGAAGGTCTTCCAAGACACGCTTCTACCCATGCGGCAGGGGTCGTTATTTCTAAAAAGCCAGTCGTCGAATATGTCCCTCTAAACTCTAATGATGGGGTTATTACAACACAATTCACCATGACCACATTAGAGGAATTAGGATTACTTAAAATGGACTTTTTAGGTCTTAGAACCCTTACGGTTATTCAAAATGCACTAGACCTCATTGAGATTAATCATAATATATGTATTGATATTGATAAAATACCCCTAGATGATCAGGACGTATTTAAACTCATCTCCTCGTCTAATACAGAAGGAATATTTCAATTAGAAAGTGCCGGGATGAAGTCGTTTATGAGAGAACTCCAACCAGGTAGTTTGGATGATATTATAGCCGGAGTAGCCTTGTATAGGCCAGGTCCTATGGACTTTATACCAAAGTATATAAGAGGGAAAAATGACCAAGAAAGCATCACTTATACACATCCATCCCTTGAACCCATACTAGAAGAAACCTACGGATGTATTGTTTACCAAGAACAAGTTATGCAGATTGTACGGGATTTAGGGGGCTACTCCCTAGGGAGAAGTGATTTACTTCGCCGTGTAATGAGTAAGAAAAAAGAAGATATCATGGAAAAAGAGCGTAAAATCTTTATTCATGGTGGGGATGGAATTCGAGGGTGTGTCAAGAATGGGATTCCAGCAGAGGTAGCCAACAAAATCTTTGATGAAATGACAGACTTTGCCAAGTATGCTTTCAATAAATCTCATGCAGCAGCCTATGCAGTGATTGCTTATCAGACAGCATGGCTTAAAACCCATTATCCGGTTGAGTTTATGGCAGCTCTTATGACCTCAATTATGGGTAATACAGATAAAATTAAAGAGTATATGGATAGTTGTAAGCGTATGGGACTTGAGGTTATATCACCCGATATTAATGAAGGATATGGCTTTTTTTCAACAAGTGATAACAAAATCAGATACGGCCTTGCAGCTATTAAAAATGTCGGTGTAAAAATGATTAATGCTATGGTAGAAGAGCGTGAAGCCAATGGCGCGTATAATAGTTTAACGGATTTTTATACAAGAATGGAATCCAAGGACACGAGCAAAAGAGCAATCGAAAGCTTAATATCAGCTGGGGCATTTGATTCTTTGGGTGGTAAACGTAATCAGTATCATGCAGTGTACAAACAAATTGCAGACGGCATTACCCATTCGAGGAAAAAGAATATTGAAGGGCAAATTAATATATTTTCATTTGGGGCTGAAGAAGATGAAGTTAAAAATGAAGATGTCTTGCCAGATATGGAAGAATATCCACAGAAGGTATTATTAACACTCGAAAAAGAGATTCTTGGGATCTATTTGAGTGGGCATCCATTAGCTGAATATGCAGAAAAATTGAGAACCCAAACAAGTGCCAATAGTAAGGATTTTCGTTTACCAGAAGATATCGAAGAAGAAAGACCTTTAAAAGATGGGCAAATGGCTAAAATAGGTGGCATCATTGTTCAAAAGAAAATAGTCACCACTAGAAACAACAAAACAATGGCATTTGTTACTTTGGAAGATGTTTTGGGAACCATAGAAGTAATTGTATTTCCTAACATATATGAAAAAGGTGCCCATTATTTTGATGAAGATAATATTGTCCTCATTGAGGGCAGGATTACCCTTAAAGAAGAGGAAGATGCTAAAATTATTTGTGAAAAAGTAATAGGGATGGAGGAGTTTGGTCAGTCCATTATTTTAAAGTTATCGGAAGAAAAAAGAACCAAAGACATTCGTAATAAACTCTTATACATATTTGGGAATTATAAAGGGAATGCTACAGTTATAGTAGAGTCTTTAGAGACTGGAGAGCTTAAACCTTTTCCAAGTAGATATAATGTTCAAATCAATGGAAGAATTATACATGATTTGAGTTTGTTACTAGGCAAGGAATGTGTAGTAGTGCCAAAAAGCGACTAATGACATTGCTTTTTTTAGCCATATTAAGTACAATATAATATGTCGCAATATGCAAATAACAATTTAATATATCAATTAGGGGGTTGTTGTCACGTGAGCAAAAAGATTAATACAATCGCGGTCTTAACAAGTGGTGGAGATGCACCGGGAATGAACGCTGCTATTAGAGCAGTTGTCCGTACAGCTACAGCTAAAGGAATTAATGTGATGGGCGTTAGAAGAGGGTTTAATGGTCTTCTTACCGGAGATATTTTTCCAATGGATAGGCGTTCAGTTGCCGACATTATACAAAGAGGAGGAACTGTTCTCCAAACAGCAAGATGCTTAGAATTTCTAAAACCCGAAGGACAACAACGTGGCGCAGAAATTTGTAAAGTGTTTGGCATTGATGGACTAGTCGTTATTGGTGGAGACGGTTCTTTTCAAGGCGCAGAGAAATTAGCTAACCTAGGAATTAACACCATTGCAATACCAGGAACAATTGATCTAGATGTGGCATGTACAGATTATACAATAGGCTTTGATACGGCTGTTAATACAGCGATGGATGCCATTAATAAAATCAGGGATACATCAACCTCCCATGAGAGATGTTCAATTGTAGAAGTTATGGGAAGACGTGCAGGCTATATAGCACTTTGGAGCTCACTTAGTAACGGAGCAGAACTTGCTCTAATACCAGAAAAACCAATCCCAACAGATGAAGAGATTATTAAAATGATACTTGAAAATAAACATAAAGGAAAACAACACTTCTTAATTATTTCAGCAGAAGGTGTTGGCGGATCCGAAAAGCTAGCTAAAAAGATTGAGCAAATTACAGGTATGGAAACAAGGGCTACAATACTTGGTCACCTTCAAAGAGGTGGCTCACCGACAACTTTAGATAGGGTACATGCATCGATGATGGGTAATTACGCAGTCAATCTTTTATTAGATGGCAAAGCAAAACGCGTTGTTGCTTTCAAAGATGGAAAGTATACAGACTTCGATATTAACGAAGCACTAGAAATGGTCAAAGGCGTAGATGAAGATATGTATCAAGCAAGTTTATTATTATCGTAATTTAAAATCAGGAGGCAAATTTAATGCGTAGAACCAAGATTATTGGGACCTTAGGGCCAAAAACACGAGACATTGAATCAGTAAGAAAAATTTTCAATGCTGGTGTAGATGCGATTAGAATTAACTTTTCACATGATAATCACGAAATACATGGTGAAACTGCTAAAACAGTGCAACAAGTAAGGAAAGAAACAGGAAAGCCAATACCTCTTATACTAGATACTAAGGGGCCAGAGATTCGTACAGGTGCGTTTAAAGATAATGCAGAGATTAAACTTAACCTAGGGGATACATTTACCTTAACAACAGAAGAAATTGAAGGGGACCAAAGCAGAGTAAGTGTCTCATACAAAAACCTTCCTTATGATCTACAAAAGGGAAGTCGTGTCCTTATAGATGATGGATTAATTGAGCTTAGAGTTAAGAGTTTAACAGACACAGAAGTCGTGTGTATTGTTGAAAATCCTGGATCAATCAGTTCTCGTAAAGGTATTAACATACCAGATGTGTTTGTAAACCTTCCAGCTCTTACAGAAAAAGATATAGAAGATGTGAAGTTTGGCGTAACAGCTGGATTTGATTTTATTGCTGTATCTTTTGTTAGAAGTGCAGCGGATATACTTAAAATTCGTCAAATACTTGAAGATAATAATGGTGCTCATTTGGGTATTATTGCAAAGATTGAAAACCGTGATGGTGTTGATAACATTGATGATATTTTACAAGTATCAGATGCTATAATGGTTGCACGTGGAGATTTAGGGGTGGAAATTCCACCAGAGGAAGTACCAATTGTTCAAAAGCAATTAATTGCAAAAGCTAATGCTAAAGGTAGAGTTGTTATTACGGCAACACAAATGCTAGATTCTATGATTAGAAATCCACGTCCTACACGTGCAGAAGCCAGTGACGTTGCAAATGCTATCTTTGATGGTACATCTGCTATTATGTTATCTGGAGAAACAGCTCAAGGGGACTATCCATTAGAAGCTATTCAGATGATGTCACGTATAGCAGAAATGGCAGAGAGTGCAGCTCAGTATAATAAGCCTGTTAATGAAAGTGCAATGGAAGTTAGCATAACGAACTCCATTAGTCATGCGACTTGCAGAACAGCAGCAGAGTTAGAAGCAGCTAGTATCATCACTGTCACTAAATCAGGCTATACAGCTCATGCAGTTGCTAAGTACAAGCCTCATTGCCCTGTTATTGCATGTACAACAGATGAAAAGGTACTCTATCAGCTTAACTTAGTATGGGGATGTTACCCAATCCTTATTGAAACAAAAGAAACAACAGATGAAATATTTGAAACTGCTATTGATGGAGCCGAAGCTATAGGTCTCATAAAGCAAGGCGATTTAGTTGTTCTTACAGCAGGTGCACCAGTAGGCCTATCAGGTACAACAAACGTTCTGAGAGTTCAACACGTTGGGAATGTACTGGCTAAAGGTAAAGGATACGGCAAAAAAGTAGTGACTGCAAATTCTAGTGTTGTTAAAGTGCTAGCTGAAGCAGATAAGTATTTTAGAAACGGCAGTATTCTTGTTACGACTACAACAGATAATTCATTGTTACCTTATATGAAACGCGCAAGCGGAATTGTAGTGGAGGACGACTCACCAGAGGAGACTAACCATGCCGTTATTGTAGCACGTGCACTAGATATTCCGGTTATAACAGGAGCCAGAAACGCAACGGATCATATACATGCTAATACACTCATAACAGTGGATAGTAGTAAAGGCTATATATTTAGTGGTGAGCCGATTAAAAAAGCAACCGTTAAAAAATAACTTATGATAAAAATATAAGCAACAAAAAAGCAACCTAGGAGAAATTAATTCTTCTAGGTTGCTTTTTTGTTGCTAATGATACTAATTAGTCTTCTTGTTCGAATTGGTCTTTACCTACTCCGCAAAGTGGACAAACCCAATCTTCAGGAACATTCTCAAAAGCTGTACCTGGTTCAACATCGTTATCAGGATCTCCATCTTCTGGAACATATACATATCCACATACTAAACATACCCAATTATCCATAATTTATCTCTCCTTTTTTGATTAAAAACAATATATTATTATATGTCGTAAGACATATTATAAACTAAGATAGAACAGTTATGCAATAACATTTTGCAATAAATTTATGCTATTAATGCCTTAGCTTCCTCTAAAGTCATTATGCCTAGATTCTTAGCAAGACGTGTTCCTTCGGAAATATCACCGATTAAAATAGCGCCAATTAAAAAGCCATCTTTAGCAAATATCTTTTTAAAGAATTTCCTCTTTGGATCTATTATTGTTTTAGAGCTAACGTCAACTTCATTAGAAAATTCTCCTATTGAGAAGATTTTAGTATCAAAGGCTGTTAACATGGTTGAAGAAAAAAGTGGTTTATAAGAAACTTCTTTATTTGCAATGTTAGCACCCGCAATTTTACCCATTTCCATAGCAGGAACCCATATTCCAGAAGTATTATATTCATTTTGAGCAACATCTCCAGCGGCATAAATATTAGGAATATTAGTTTGCATATGCTTGTTTACTATAATTCCTCTATCAGTTGCAATTTTAGTATCCTTGACTAAATCCATATTAGGATATGCCCCAATTGAAAATATAAGTAAATCACAAGGATGCTCTTCGCCAGTTGAACACTTAACGCCTTTAACAACACCGTCTTCAGTGAGTATGTTTTCGGCAGCACTACTACAGACTAGTTCTGTGCCTCTTTCTGCAATGTGCTCAGTAAGAAAGTCAGATGCTTCAAGGTCTAATTGCTTTGGAAGCACATGGGATGCAAATTCAATTAACTTTACATTAATATCTTGTTGTTGCAGTTCCCAAGCTGCCTCGATGCCCAAAAGGCCACTGCCGACAACGACAGCTTTTTTGACCTTAGGTAAAAGACTACGTAGCTTTATAATATCATCATAATCACGAATAGAGATAACACCTTCTATATCAGTCGCATTAGGAATAGGTACATAGTTACTTGAACCCGTTGCAATAACCAAATGAGTATAGTCATATGTATCTCCATTTGTTGCAACAACCCTATTTTCATCGGGTAAAATCTGTGATATTTCTGTGCCTAATATTAGGTTTATATCATTTTCTTTATACCATGATTCAGGTGCTAAATAAAGTCTTGACTTGGTTAGCTCTTGACCGATGGCACGTGAAAGCATTGGCCTATAATACGGTAAATAATTTTCTAAACTAATCATCGTGATAGTTGCTAATAAATCATTTTTCCGAATAGCATTAGCTGCTTCTTTTGCGGCAATACAACCACCTACGATTACAACATTCTTTTTAAGTTCCACAACAACACCCCCATATTAATCTATTATACAGCAAAATCTGAAAAAAGGGAACTAAGTACAACAAAAGCCTACAATATTAGACTGGAAATGAGGCTGAAAATCGAACGAAAAGTAATTTGTGTAATACAATTTTAATGTGTTATAATAACTAGGAGTATACCAATTATTATAACAAATATTCGAATAACAAAAGATAGTAAAAGGGGCATAATAAAGTGAAACACAAAGTGAGTTTAGGACCAGCGCAAGTATTGGTAGTAGGATTTTTCATCGTTATTGTCGTAGGCGCTTGTTTACTATCATTGCCAATAGCGAGTAATAATAATCAAGGCTTACCTTTTTTAGATGCATTATTTACAGCTACATCGGCAGTATGTGTAACAGGACTCGTTGTTGTTAACACGTATGCGCACTGGACGTTGTTTGGTAAGATTGTGATTATATCCCTTATTCAAATTGGTGGACTTGGGTTTATGACTTTAGTGAGTATGATTTATGTCTTGTTGGGTAGAAAAATTACTTTAAAGGACAGACTTGTTATGCAAGAAGCCTTAAGCCAAGATACAATAGCTGGGGTTGTTAAGTTTACTAAGACGATTGTAAAAGGGACATTATTAGTTGAAGGAGCAGGTGCCCTGTTATTATCCATTACATTTATACCAGAATACGGATTTTTAAAAGGGGCATGGTATTCTATATTTCATGCTATATCAGGGTTTTGTAATGCAGGATTTGATATTGTAGGGGACGCAAGCTTGATACCTTATGTGGGGAATCCGATTGTTAATCTTACAATAACAAGCCTTATTGTTTTAGGTGGATTAGGATTTGGCGTATGGATGGACTTAATACATGGTGTAAAAGTAAAAATGAAGATGGATAAACGATTTACATGGAAACAAACTTTTGATAAGTTATCCCTTCATACAAAGCTGGTTGTTACCATTACCTTGTTCTTAATTGGAGGAGGTTTTTTATTCTTCTTTATAGCAGAGTTTAATAACCCAGGTACATTAGGAGCCTTGCCCCTTAAAGACAAGATGTTTGCAGCTCTTTTTCAGTCCATTTCACCAAGGACAGCTGGCTTTAATACGATTGCGCTAGATGCAATGAAAGATGCCTCTAAGTTTATGATGATTATTTTAATGTTTATAGGAGGATCTCCGGCGGGAACGGCGGGGGGGATTAAAACAATTGCAGCAGGCGTATTAGTGCTTGCTACGATTTCAACGGTTAGAGGCCGGGAATCCACGGAGGCATTTCACAGAAGGATACCGTTAAAGACAATTTTACGGGCTTTATCTGTTATTATGATCGCCCTAGGGCTTGTTTTAGGGATTACAATAATACTTTCCTTTACAGAAGATGCCCAGTTTATTGACCTTTTATTTGAAACAGTGTCAGGATTTGCAACAGTAGGATCAACCTTAGGTATTACGCCTAATTTATCTTTTTTAGGGAAAATAATTATCATAATAGATATGTTTATAGGAAGACTTGGCCCAGTTACAATGGTAGTGGCCATGATGATTAAACAAGGCAATCATAAGAGTGTCATTCAATATCCAGAAGAAAAAATAATCGTATAAAGTGAGGAAAAATAATGCTTAAAAATAAACAGTTTGTCGTAATAGGACTTGGCCGCTTTGGTATGAGTGTTGCAACAACACTATCAGAATCAGGTTATGAAGTTATGGCAGTTGATATTAATGAAGAGGTTATTCAGGAAATTTCATCTGTCGTAACCCATGCGGTGCAAGCAGATATAACAGATGTAGATACCCTAAATTCTTTAGGGATTCGAAATTTTGATGTAGCAATTGTTGCTATTGGGCGGGATATTCAGTCCAGCATAATGGTAACCTTGTTATTAAAAGAGATAGGCATGAAATACGTCGTTGCAAAAGCAAGTAATGATCTGCATAAAAAGGTTTTACAAAAATTAGGAGCAGATCGTATTATTTCTCCAGAGCATGATATGGGGGTTCGTATCGCTCATAGTTTAATATCAGGCAGTATTGTAGAACATATTCAGCTTTCTCCTGAATATAGTATCGTTGAGATGCTGTGTTTACCAGGGTGGAGTGGAAAGACCATTGGAGAACTTGATATGCGTGCAGATTTTGGTATTAATACAATCGCCATAGAAAGGGATAAGAAAATTACCATTACGCCAGGCCCAGATTTTTTATTACGTGAAAAAGATATATTAGTAGTGGTTGGTGCCAATGAAAAAATACAAGGACTGCAATAAATAAGCATAATATAGTAAAGGTGTGTCATTATGATTACAAGTAACCAAAATCCCCTTATAAAAGAGATACAATTACTTCAAAAAAAGAAACGGGAAAGAAACAACCAAAAGGTATTTATAGTTGAAGGCCTAAGAGCAGTCAGAGAAATTCCGCTCATGTGGGATATCCGTAAATACGTTGTAGCTAATAGCTTTCTATTAGAAGCTGAGAGTATAATAATCAATCAAGAGATACCCATTATGGTTGTAGCGGACAGTATTTTTGAAAATATTTCCGATACAAAAACGCCTCAAGGTATAATGGCTGTGGTTTCACAGCTAGATTACCAATTAGAGAAAATTATTTCTAAGGAGCAGGGATTCTTTGTTATTGCCGATCAGGTGCAAGACCCTGGGAATCTAGGCACATTGATAAGAACGGCCCATGCTTCAGGTGCGGATGGGGTATTTCTATCAAGTGGTTGTGTTGATTTGTATAATCCTAAAACCATAAGGGCAACAATGGGATCCGTTTTTCATATCCCTATATGGCGTGATATGGATATGGCGTGGCTTATGAAAGAACTAAAGACTACAAAGACGAATGTGTATGCAACCGCTTTAGGGGAAAGCAAAGTGTTATATGCCTATGACTATACAGAAAAAACAGCTATTATAATTGGTAATGAAGCCAATGGAATCAGTGAAGAAACCAAAAATATGGTTTCCCATTTTATTAAAATTCCCATGCCAGGGGGCGCTGAATCTCTTAATGCATCCATTGCAGCTGGAATATGTATGTTTGAAATTGTTAGGCAGAGAATGGTAAAATAATCCATTTAACACTTGACTATTGTAGGGTAGTTTGGTAAAATTGTATCAATTAACTTAATATTAAAAACAATATGTAAGTATGCAAAGGAGAGGATATGTGTGGGATGGTCAAATCAAGTGGAACGAAATCTCCAGGCTATAGAATATGAGAAAAATGGTAACATCGAAAAAGCTATTGAACTATATGAGCAGAATGTAGATGAAAACTTTGATGGTACCCATCCGTATGAACGATTAAGTGAATTATACTTAAGTTCAGGGCAAAATGAAGACTTAATCCGAGTCTTAGAAAAGGCACTAATGGTTTTTGAAGGTGCCCATTTCGGTGACTGCCAGCATAAGTACACCCAACTTGAGAGATTCAAGCAAATGCATGAGAATTTTAAAAGTGTTTTAGAAACAGTGAATTAACTCCTCTATTCAGGAGTTTTTTCTTTGTCATGAAACAATTTGGGCGTACACTCTTGCAAGATATGTCATATTAGATTAATATAAAAGAATGTAAAAGGAACTAGTAAAGAAAAGGGAGCGAAAAAAGAATGAAGACGACATTAATCAAGCCAACATCAATTAAGACGCTATACAGAGATACACAAGCATTTGAAGGAAAAACCATAACAGTAGCAGGTTGGGTACGTACCGTTAGAGACTCCAAAACATTTGGATTTATAGAGCTTAATGATGGAACGTTTTTTACAAGCATGCAAGTTGTATTTGATGAACAATTAGAGAACTTTAAGGAGATTGCAAAACTTGGTGTAGGATCTGCCATTATTGCAACAGGTCATATTGTCCTTACCCCAAATGCAAAACAACCTTTTGAAATTAAGGCAACAGCGATTGAAGTTGAAGGTGACTCACCATCAGAATACCCACTTCAAAAAAAGAGACATACATTTGAGTATCTTCGCCAAATAGCACATTTGCGCCCAAGAACCAATACGTTCTCAGCAGTGTTTCGCGTAAGATCACTAGCATCTTATGCCATTCATAAGTTTTTCCAAGAAAGAGACTTTGTCTATACCCATACACCAATTATTACAGCTAGTGACGCTGAGGGTGCAGGAGAGATGTTTCATGTAACAACCATTGACCCTGCAAACCCGCCAAAGACTGAAGATGGCAAAATCAATTACAAAGAAGACTTTTTTGGTAAAATGTCGAATCTAACCGTAAGTGGTCAATTAAATGCAGAAACATTTGCAATGGCATTTAGGGATGTCTATACATTTGGACCAACATTTAGAGCAGAGAACTCTCATACACCACGTCATGCAGCAGAATTTTGGATGTTAGAGCCTGAGATTGCCTTTGCGGACTTAAGTGACGATATGAACCTTGCAGAAGATATGCTAAAATATGTGGTTAAGTATATTTTAGACAATGCGCCAGAAGAAATGGCATTTTTTAATCAATTTGTCGATAAAGACGTTATGAACAGACTTAATATTTTATTAGAATCTGACTTTGTAAGAGTAAGCTACACAGATAGTATTGAAATTCTTAAAGCTTCAGGACGTGAGTTTGAGTATGACGTATACTGGGGATGTGACCTTCAAACAGAGCATGAGCGTTACTTAACAGAAGAACATTTTAAAAAGCCTGTGTTTGTAACAGATTATCCTAAGGATATTAAGGCGTTTTATATGAGAATGAATGACGATAATAAAACAGTAGCAGCTATGGATCTTTTGGTTCCAGGTATTGGTGAGCTAATTGGCGGAAGTCAAAGGGAAGAAAGATTAGATAAACTAGAAGAGCGTATGGCAGAGATGGGCCTAGACACTAAAGGATATCAGTGGTACTTAGACCTTAGAAGATTTGGCGGGACACGTCATGCAGGATTTGGTCTTGGATTTGAAAGACTAATTATGTATGTAACAGGAATGACTAATATTAGAGACGTTATACCATTCCCAAGAACACCAGGATCAGCTGAATTTTAAGAGTCTCCATAAGAGCAGTAACAATTAACCTATCAAAAACAATAAAAAGCATAAAAAAATAAAGCAGAAGAACAAAATGGGATTACCCATTTTGTTCTTCTGCTTTATTTTTAATATTTTCTAAGATGGAATAAGGAATCTTTAGGTTGCCGTATCCGGTAGCGATTTCTAAGTTAGGCTTATTTGAACCGTGAAAATCACTTCCACCAGAAATAATGAGATTATTTTTTGTGGCAAGATCTCTTAGAAATACTTCATCTTGATGACTATGCCTAGAGTGCATCACTTCTATGCCATCAAGGCCATCCTTAGCCAGTTGTTGGATTAGTTTTGTAAGCTCTGGTGCTTTTAGACCATATAGGGTAGGGTGGGCAAGAAAAGCAACGCCACCACCGCTATGGATGATATCAATACATTCCTTAGGGTTAGGGGTTATGCGTTTTACATAGCCTGGTTTGCCTGGCGTAAGATAAAGTTTAAAGGCCTCATCAAGTGATGATACATACCCGCCTTCGTATAAAGCTTTTGCATAATGGGCACGGGTAATAATAGTTGAACCCTCTTCAATCGATATTTCAAATCCAAGTTTATTTAAATTTTCGGTCATAGTAGCATTACGAATTTTTCTACCATCTTGTATGGGTTGTAGTTTTTTTTGAAATACAGGATCTTTAAAGTTAATATAATACCCCAGTATATGAAGATTGTCATTTGGAAAATCCGCTGAGAGTTCAATGCCAGGAATAATTTCCACCTGGTAGAGTGCCCCCGCTTCAGTGGCCTCATCTAGGCCTTTAACCGTATCATGGTCTGTGAGTGATATGGCGCTAAGGCCTTTTTCCTTGGCATGAATAACCACTTCAGAGGGGGATAAGGTTCCGTCCGATGCATTTGAGTGTACATGTAAATCTATTATCATAATATATACCTCCTATATCTATATCTTATCATAATGTGTCAATTCCATGCGTACAATAGTATAAAAGAAATAATTGAAAGGGGGAGAATTATGCAAAAAGGTTATCCGCAAGGACAAAAAACAAGTCAAATGGGTACAAGAATCATCCGTATTTTAAAAGCAAATATGTATGCTTACATGGTAACAATTATATTTTTACTCACAACAGCAGTTCTTCTTACCCATACAAATATGGGCATGAATAAGGAAAAAATCATCATCATTACAGGTATTATCTTGTCAACATTTATTGCAGGAACAGATACGGCTAAAGGTGAGCGTAAGGATGGCTGGAAGTGGGGAATAGTTGGTTCTATTGTATATGCAGCCATTTATTTTACCATAGCAGGACTTACATCGGATGTAAGCTTATTATTATGTACAAACGCCATTGTAATGCTGTGTGTAATGCTGTGTAGTGGCGCAGTAGGAGGCATGTTTGGCATTAATATGAGAAAATAGTAAGTTACTTTGCAAAGGATAAAATATATGGTATAATAAACTATATTTTGGCCATTTAAGGTAGTAGGAGGGGACTTATTAATGAATTGCACAACCAAGCACATAAAAACATTAAATAAAGCAACACTTAAGAAAAGCATGGCAACTGGTGGATGTGGTGAATGTCAAACATCTTGTCAATCAGCCTGTAAAACATCATGTACAGTAGGAAATCAAGCTTGTGAAAAATAATTTTACAAGAGGCAGTGACGATAAGGTCACTGCTTTTAGTTTGGATTTGTAGGAAGAGGGAATTCATATGTTACATAAGTTTATCTTTGAAAATTCAAAGATTGTTATGGATATTTATAGCGGTGCAATACATATCGTTGATGAGATCGTTTATGAGATGGTAGATGATTTTAAGAACATGACAAAAGAGAAGTTAATAGAAAAATATAAAAAGGCATACGACGAGGAAGCAGTTTTAGGGGCAATAAGTGAGATTGAAACCCTAATAGAAGATGAAATGCTTTTTACAGATGATGTTTATCAAAATTTAATTCCAGAGTTTAAAAATAGAAATCCAGTGGTTAAAGCACTTTGTCTTCACGTTGCCCATGATTGTAACTTAACCTGTGGCTATTGTTTTGCAGAAGAGGGAGAATATCACGGTACGAGAGGGCTTATGAGCGCAGAAGTTGGCAAAGCTTCTATTGATTTTTTAATGAAAAACTCAGGCAATAGGCGTAATATAGAAGTAGACTTTTTTGGCGGAGAACCTCTTATGAACTTTGAGGTGGTTAAAGAAGTTGTGGAATATGCTAGAAGCATCGAAAAATCAGCTAATAAAAACTTTAGGTTTACCATAACCACGAATGGTGTATTATTAGATGATGAAAAAGCAGCTTATATTAATGAACATATGTCTAATGTTGTGCTTAGCCTTGATGGTCGGCCAGAGGTTAATGATCATATGAGACAAACTCATAAAGGAACAGGAAGCTATGATCTGATTACCCCTAAGTTCCAAAAGCTTGTTAAAGAAAGAGGGCAAAAAGATTACTACGTAAGAGGAACTTTTACAAGACATAACTTAGATTTTGCGAAAGATGTGATGCATCTTGCTGATTTAGGATTTGAGCAGGTGTCTGTAGAGCCAGTAGTAGGCCCCGTAGAGATGGATTATACCTTTAAACCAGAGGATGTAGAAGTTATTTACGCAGAGTATGAATCTTTAGCTAGGCAAATGCTACAGCGTAAAAAAGAGGGTAAGGATTTTAACTTCTTTCATTTTAACATTGATTTATCCCAAGGTCCTTGTGCTCATAAAAGGCTTGCAGGATGTGGGACAGGCACTGAGTATTTAGCGGCAACGCCAAATGGGGATTTATATCCTTGTCACCAATTTGCAGGAATGGAAGAGTTTAAGATGGGGGATGTCTTTAACGGCGTTACAGAGCCTCAGCTGAGTGATAAATTTGCTAAGTGTCATGTCTATAGTAAGCCAAAGTGTACCCAGTGTTGGGCTAAGTTTTATTGTAGTGGTGGCTGTATGGCGAACGCTTATAACCTCAGTGGTGACATTCATGATGTCTATGAAATTGGGTGTGATCTTCAAAAGAAAAGGGTTGAATGTGCAATAGGCATACAAGCAGAGATGTTAAAAGATTGACGGATACGAAATTGCATTTTATAATAGGTCTTATGTGGATGAATGTATAGCATAAAGACACTTAAAGGGAGGAAAGAACATGAAGGGTAGGAATCAAAAAACCAAAAGTAGCATTATTTTTGCTATTGTAATTGCTCTTGCAGTAGGCGTTTCCGCATTAGCATATTATGGGCTTGGGGAAGGTAAGAAATTTGGTGTAGAAGGAATAAAATTGGGACTAGACTTAAAGGGCGGCGTAAACATTGTATACGAAGCAGATGTTGAGAAAGACCCAGATCAAAAAGAAATGAATGCAGCTATTGAAATGATTCGTGTACGACTAGATAGAGAAGGGTATACAGAGTCAGAGGTAGCCCAAGAAGGCGCTAGAAGGATCCGTGTGGACATTCCAGGTGTAAAGGATGCAACACAGGCAGTAGAACAAATAGGTGCAACAGCCCAGCTATCTTTTGTAGGACCAGATGGTGAAGTTGCTTTAGGTGGTCAGCACGTTAAAAGTGCATCAAAACAAATTTATTCAGATCAGCAAACAGGACTTACTAAAACAGTTGTATCTCTTGAGTTTGACGCAGAAGGAACAAAGCTTTTTGCAGATGCAACAGAAAAATACCTCAATCAACCACTTTCAATTGTGTTAGACGATGTTGTTATTAGCGCGCCAAACATCAATAGTGTTATCTCAGATGGTAAGGCTATGATTGAAGGAAGATTTACAGGTGAAGAAGCAGATATGTTAGCAGGTAGAATTGAAGCTGGGTCATTACCATTTAACTTAACAGCCGTTTCAACTATGGGTGTAGGTGCTAAATTGGGTATGAGCGCACTAGAATCAAGTATATATGCTGGGATATTAGGCGTTATATTTATCTTGTTATTTATGGCACTTGTATACCGTGTAAGCGGAATTGCAGCCGATATTGCACTTTGTTTTTATATTGGATTACTAATAATGACTTTAAGTGCTATGGGAGCAACACTAACGCTTCCAGGTATTGCAGGAATTATATTATCCATAGGAATGGCAGTCGATGCAAACGTTATTATCGTTGCCCGTATTAAAGAAGAATTAGAAGTGGGTAGAAGCGCTAGGGTGGCAGTAGATGTTGGATTTAGTAAAGCGCTTAGTGCCATACTAGATGGTAATATAACAACACTCATTGCATCAGGCGTATTATATTATTTAGGATCAGGTCTTATTAAGAGTTTTGCGCAAACATTGGCAACAGGAATTATTATATCAATGTTTACAGCCATTGTTATTACTAAGATTATTATGAAATTATTTATCAATATGGGCATCAACAAACCAGCACTTTACGGTGCTCGTAAAGTTGCAGAATAAGGGGGATACGCAGTGGACTTCATTGGAAAAAGAAAAATGTTTTTTATTATTTCGATAGTAGCAGTTATGATAGGACTCCTTGCCATGCCTTTCAATGCAGCTTTAGGAAACGATATATTGAACTATGATATAGAGTTTAAAGGCGGTACGTTAATGCATGTGAACATTGGACAAGAATTTAATATCTCAGATGATATTAAACCGATTGTTGAGGAAGTAACAGGAGATAAATCACCACAAATTACAAAAGTAACAGGTGAAAATGAGGTTGTTATTAAAGTTAAAGAAACAACCACAGATCAGCGAAAAGAATTATTTGAGCAATTTAAAGCTAAATATAACTTAACAGACGAAGATCAACTTGGGGTAGAAGATATGGCCCCAACAGTAAGTGGTGAGATGAAGGCAAAAGCGGTACAAGCAATTGTTTTAGCAGCTGTCCTCATGCTAGCTTATATCACCATTCGTTTTAAAGATGTTTATATGGGAACAAGTGCAGTTTTGGCACTCATCCATGATGTATTTGTTGTGTTGATTGTATATTCCGTATTTAGAGTACCTGTGAACAACTCGTTTATTGCCGTTATGCTGACGATTTTAGGATACTCTATTAATGATACGATTGTTATACTTGACCGTATTCGTGAGAATAAAGGGAAAGCAAAGAAAACGGATGCAGAGATTATTAACATGAGTATTACACAATCCTTAACAAGGACCATTAATACATCTGTAACGACTTTATCAGTTGTTTTGCTTCTGTTTATATTTGGAACAGCTTCTGTTAAAGAGTTTGCACTTCCACTTGTAGTAGGGGTTTCAGTAGGAACCTATTCATCTATATTTATAGCAAGTCCAATATGGTATGAACTGACTCAAAAAGTTAAAAATAAAAAAAGAAAAGTAGCAACAGCCAAATAAATTAGGGCAAAATAAAAACACCACAAGTTATTGTGGTGTTTTTTCATACCGAATTAACGATTAAGTCTTTTATTAATGTCGGTTTGACGGTCAGTTGACGTTTTTAGGAAATCTTTCACTAAGTTATCAAAGGACTCTGCTGGAGTTTCTTTTGGTTTTGAAGAATATGATGATGAGGGTGATGATGGTGAAGATGCAGGCTTAGGTGCAACCTCTTTCATAGAAAGAGCAATCTTACCATTAGCATCATCAATCGATATAACTTTAACCTTTACAACATCGCCAACAGCTACTGCTTCATTAATATCCTTTAAAAAACCGTGTGTAACATGTGATATATGAACCAGTCCTTGTTTTGCATTACTTAAAGATACAAAAGCACCGAATGGTTTTACACCTGTTACCTTTCCTTCAACAATCTGACCAACTTCAAATTTCTCTGACATAACAACACTCCTATTTAATGTAAATACGGATACATTATATCATATATAAATTTAAATTGATACTATAATCCATCTTATACAAGTTTCATTTTAATATGCTATAATATATTATACAGTGGGGTGGAAAGATGATTATAGGAAAATATAAATGGATAATGAGAAATAATGATCAAACTTTAGAGAATAATAAAACAGTAGAAGAAATTATTGATGATATTTTAAAAG
>DUUM01000194.1 GCA_012841565.1 Candidatus Epulonipiscium sp.
GAGTCGCCCTTTACTGTGGAGAGTTTGGTGTTATAGATAGGGCACCAGTCAAAGATACTTTACGCTGGTTTCAAGATGTAAATAAAGTGTTCAAAAAAAATAATATTGGTTTTTCAGTTTGGTCATATAAAGAGATGGACTTCGGATTTATTGACAAACATTATGATGAAATTCGTGATCCCTTACTATCAACCTGGATGAAATAAGAAATCATCTATAAATAGAGTAGGGAAATAATTGCTTAGAATTATTTCCCTCTCATTGTAATGATAAGGGTGCCAGACACTTAACTTATCTAATTCTTTAACCTTCATAATAGCATATTCTCCCCGTCCATTTCTAGTTAAATAAACTGTCAAAGATGGGACTATAGGCTATATTATTATGGATGGCTACTTCTTTTTAAATGCTAAATCACATTGCAGAGTTCATGTATTCTTCCATTATCTTACCAGCTTCATCCATATATACTTCCATTAATTTGGCTGCCCACTCTTCATAATCCTCGTAGGATCCACTTCCCTTTTTAAGCATAACACTTGCCATTTCACTAACCCCATCGTTATTAATTTCAGCTAGCTTTCCAACTTTTGCGTTTGATAGTTCTGCTAATCCCTCTAGACCATCCGTATTATTAGCTGCTTCCTCTTTGTATTCCTGTATTAATCCAGGGGTTGCTTCTTTTATTTTTATTGTATATTCATCTAGTATTCTCTTATAGATATCCTCGGCAGTTTCAGACGAAGATGTGGCTGGATCAGCTTCATGATTTACTTCTTGATTTGCCTCATCATCCTCTACCTGCACTTCCACCTGTAGTTCTTGAGTATCTTCTTCCTGCACCTCTTCCTGAACTTTCTTTGCCGTTTCTTTCTCATCATCCCCGCCGCTAAAAGCAGCTATAATCACAAGCACTATAATTACCCAAAACCACCATTTCTTATGTAAAGGCTTCTTGTTTTTCGCCCCACAAGATTGACATACATCCCCACCCTGCGTCATAGGTACCTTACAGTTTCTACAAATTACAACCTTTTTGTTCTTCGCCATAATATCTCCCCCTTAAATATCATTAACTACATGTTTAAAATTCTCTTTTTTTCTGTGTTAAACTCCTCTTCTGTTAGTATGCCATCATCTAACAAACTTTTTAACTCGCGTAATTGTTCCCCCTTATTTTTATGTTGTTCTGATGGGTTTGTAATTTCATCTATAGAGTGCGCCATAGTGTTACCTAGCGCCACCCCTGCACCCAGCCCTGCAAGGCCACCCTTTTGTTTTGCCGCATCCCTCATAGCCCTTGCAGTTTGGTATTGCATAAACGATTGCATATCTTGCTTTGCCACGCCTATACCCGATTGTTCATCTATCATTTTTTCTACCTCATCAGGCAAAGAAATGCTTTCAATGATGATATCGCTAAATTGAACACCTATCTTTTTTGTTTGCTCATTTAATCCTTCTTGAATTGAAACGGCAAGTTTTCTATATTCAACGGCTAAGTCTAGAACTGACATATCAGCCTCACCTATTGTTGTTGAGAATGCCTCTGTAACCATAGATGATAGATACTGGGCGATATCATAAGTCATTACAATTCCCTTTGTTCCAAATATCTCTCGCATAAATATGCCAACATCTACTATTCTAAATGCAAATTTTCCAAAGGCCCTAATACGAACCATGTTAAAGTCGTTATCACGCTTCATTATTGGATTTTTAGTTGCCCATTTATTATCTATAAATTGCCTGGTACTAATAAAATATAAATCTGAAATAACTGGTGAGGAAAACAAATATGGGAAAGCCTTTAGTGTAGATAAAACTGGCATATTATCTGTGTTTAAAGAGTATGTGCCTGGCGTTAGTATATCTGCTAGTTGCCCACCTTTTAAGAAAACAGCACATTGACTCTCCCTTACAATTACCTTGGAACCCCGCTTTAATTCGTTATTACCACTCTGCCTTTTGAATTTTACAACAATAAGTTTGTTGCTCTTATCTTCATATTCTATTACATCAAGAAATTGTTCTTTTACAATATCAAAAAATCCCATAAATTCCTCCTTCACTATTTTAGTGTTAAGCCAAATTCATCTTTAAATGAGCCCGTCGCAATAAGAATTATATCAATTATCCACCCAAAACCAAACAGACCCATAGTAAGAAAGTAAATAATACCCATACCAATTTTCCCAACATAAAATTTATGTATACCAAAAGCACCGAAAAATATACATAAAACTAAAGCTGTTGTCTTATCTTTTTTGCTTATTTTAGGTATCACTCCTAAGTTTGCATTTTGTTGATTATTAAATGTTATTTGATTATGTTGCTGAACTACCTGTGGTTGTATGGGCTGTGATGGAATCTCATTAACTTTAGCCGCTGTATACGTATTCTTTTCTACATATCCACAATAGCTACATTTACCGCCCTCCAATGGTGCACCACATGCTGAACATTTTATTTGCATATATATCTCCCCCTTAAATTGTTCCAATATTCTAAACTAATCTTGCATTAATTCCTCATTATTCACAATATCCAAACTCCCAAGTCTCCCTCTAAATTTCTATATATCTATACCAATTATTGGTATAGATAACTATATAAAAGTTAAAAATAGCCGAGTTTCCTCCACTTTCAGTACTGCACACCCCTAAGCACAATTACTTTTAAGATAATTAAATTGTATCAATTTCTGCAAGATTCTATTATATATTAATCTCTAGCTATACTATACCATATCACAGAATAATTAGATATTTTCTGATGTGTTTTCCCACAAAAAAATAAGAGTAATAGCAGGATTAATGCCATTACTCTTCATCTCAACCTAATCTGTTTAGTTTCGTCAAAACAAAAACCCCCTGTAACCCTTTCCACACAAAGCTTAGAAGCTACAGATGCCATATTGGCAAACGCCCAATGTTCCTTATTAGTTATATACTTCTCTACGACACTTCTTGGTAGTCTCATCTCTGTGGCACCATTTAGTAACAACACTCTATCTAAGAATGTAAAGGTATCAGTTACTTGTAATGGTGAGTTAGGTGCAAATTGCGAGAAGTGATCTGTGTCAAAAGATAATTTTCCAGTTTCCTCATTATAAATAGAGTTTGGCATCTCATAAAGCTTGCCTTCATCTATTTAAAAAATCAAACCCGACTAAATAAACTATTTGTCATATCTGCTTAATC
>DUUM01000195.1 GCA_012841565.1 Candidatus Epulonipiscium sp.
AAATCACACCTACGGAAAATGCTAAGATTTTATTAGCAGTAAAGGAAGTAGAAGCGGGCGAATTTGTGAAGGACAGTGAAATTGATTGGGATTAGTAACAAGCTCGAGGGCTTTTTCGCCGCAAATAATTAGCAGTTATATAATGCCTATGAATTAGTTTGCCAGCACACTACCAAAAAGCATACCGTTTATTATAGTGCTTTGACCATCCCACCTACGCATTCAACTTGCCCCTCAAGTTCTAAGATTGCCTTAGTGATTGGGGTATCACAAGAAGCAGCTGCGTAAGGAGCGGATGATAGGGATGTAGAAGCTGGTAGATAAATCTTTACACGCTAATTAATGAATATCACACAACTTTTGATGGGATTTTAGGATACAGACGAATGACTATGTTTATCAATAAACTAAACCACAAATCATTCTCTGAAGGGTGTATCCATAGGCTTATAAAATCCTCAGGTATCAAATATGAACTGGAGTACATATTTGCAGGGAATTGTGATATAATTGTCAATGAAAACAAAACACAACTTAAGAGGAGGGTATTAATTTATGAAAACAGGAAAAAGAAGAGTGGCACTATTTTTAGTGTTAGTGATGATGATGAGCATCTCACAAGTTACATTTGGGGCTAGCAAGAACTACAGCGATGTTCCGACTAGTCACTGGGCAAATGGTGCAGTTACTAAGTGGACCCAATATGGTGTTTTAAATGGTGATGAAGACGGTACATTTGCACCATCACGGGGATTAACACTGGCAGAGTTGGCAACAATCCTGACCAAATCATTTGGCTATACAGAAGAGGTAGAGGCCGAGATTACACCGAGTTGGGCTAAAGAATCTGTTGGAAAAACAATTGGGGCAGGTGTTATTAGCAAAGCACCCATTATTGATGCAAAAGCAACTCTTACCCGTGAGCAGGCAATCAGGTACATAGCTCTAGCCTATCATATTACGCCTGTAGAGGGAGACACTGAGTTTTTGGATGATGCCTCTATTGGGGAAATGTATAAACCTTACGTGAAAGCGTTCCAGGGATTAGGCTACGTAGAAGGCAAAGGAAATAATGAATTTGACCCACAAAGTCACTATACTCGTGCTGAAGCCATGCAGGTACTCCATAATACAACAAGTGAAATCACTGATGAGTCTATTACAGGGCGGACTTATGAGCAATCCGTGATTATCCGTAAGCCTGACGTAATCATTAAAGACACTACTATTAGTGGAGACTTACTGATTGGACAAGGAGCAGCAGATGGCCAAGTAATCCTTGATGATACAGCAGTTGCGTCTATTAAGATTCTAGGTCATACTGTAGAGCTTATCGTTAATGATGATAGTGTAGTTGAAAATGTAATTGTTAGTGCTAACAATGTTCTTATTAGTGGTAATGGTAGGGTTAAAAATATCACAGTAACAAAAGAAGCAAAAGAGGGGATACAAGTCCTGACTATGCCTACAAATGTGACAGTTCATTCTGAGGCAGGAGATGTGAAAACTAACAATGGAAGCATTAAGCCGGGAAAAACAATGACTACGTCAAAGCCATCAACAACTAAACCATCTGGCGGAAGTACAGGCGGAAGCACCGGCGGATCGACAAGTCCATCAACCCCTAAGCCAGAGCCATCATCTTTTTCACTTAGTGCCAGCCATGACACTCTATTGATTGGGAAAGATAATGAGAAGATATATTTATATCTTTCAACAGATTTAGATGTTGAGAGTATAGATCTATATAAGGATTCACAATTAGTTGGACAAATGTACGACAATGGAAATCATTATAGCCACGGCGATGATATGGCGGGAGATGGTATTTATTCTGCTATATATGAAAACACAGCTGTAGAAGACATAAAATTGTCTTTTGCTGCACATTATAAAGGAAAAGAGTCTAATGCTGTCAATATTCAGGTTTACACCCCTATTGTAGGTGAAGTTTTTGAACAAATGAAACTAGTAGATTCTAAATTAGAAGATATCATACAGGCAGATATTTATTTAGGTGAAACGGAAGAGAAAAGAAAAGAAAATGTTGAAAATAGTCTAAAAGAGCTGGCTGAAGAAAATTTAATCGTCGAAGAGACAATCTTGTATAATGAGGAAGCAGGCGTGTTTAGTTTCCAGTACAAAGGTGGAATATTAGGCGGCGTAATGATTCGTGACTTTGATGAAGAGGTCAATGGGCCACAAAACTTTCTAAATGAGCAAGAGATGGAAGACCTTTGGGCACAACGACAAAATATAGACAATAGTACGACGGGGAGTGCTATGAATATGTTCTTGTTTAGTTCAGAGCCTGAAGAAGTAACTGATGTTG
>DUUM01000020.1 GCA_012841565.1 Candidatus Epulonipiscium sp.
ATTAACATCTTCTTCAATAAAATTTATATCTGAATACCTAACCGTATCTCCGCCTAAAACTCTCTCACCTTTAACAATATTAATGACACGTTCTTCCCCAGCCCATTCGTAAATATCTTCAAATATTGTACTCCTATTATACCATTGATTTGTGTATTGCTGTACTATTTCTGCCAAATAGTATCGACTTTTGCCATTGAGTACGCACCCCCCCTACACAAAATTCCCCCTGACGGTCGCCAAGGGGAACATAACTACACTTCAACTTTCACTCAAAACCCCACAAACCTTTGTATCTAAAAGCTCTTTTAAAGGAACACCTTACTCCACAATGCGGGCTTTCTCGCTAAATTTAGGCTTCGCTGCTCTCGTCTTACTAAGCGTTCAATGCCTCTATCCGCACAACCGTCTCAACGTGGGTCGATAGGACAGTATTGATGTCTTTCGAGCCGTTCGTTAGTAGGAACATATCCACTGTGATTTTTGGTATTATCGGTATGCAGGAACATGTCAACGGTTTTCCCTGAACACCTCACACTTTTTTCTTCACTCACTAATAGTGTCAAATCAAAAGCGAAATCACAAGAGATCCCTCACACTATAATCTGCAGACCTCAATAAAAACGTCTCCTAGCATTTACATTCCGGAGCTATGATCACATGTATCTCTCTTAGGAACCTTAACTATATCTAACAGTCATCCTAGTAATATCACAGCAAGCATTAACCACAAAACCAAAAGTGTAATTACTATGGCTTTTTTGTATCTACAATAGACTTCCATGCTTTCTATTTCCCTGATTTTAGCACTCAGCGGCGGACAAGCCATAGCTGCAAACAACATAAATATAATACCAGAAATAATACTAAACACAATATCTTCGCTTCCTATTGTAAAAAACATAGTAATACTAAATAAGCCAAAAAACAATGTTAGCCCCCAAAGAATTACTTTGGTTACAACCCTTGTTACTGATTTTTTAGATTTTTGTACCTGCATCATTTGATCTTTTCTTTTTTGCTGTGAATGTTCATACAAGGCTTTAAGTCTGGCATCTTCCTTTGCTTTTTCCAGTAAAAAGGTATTTTTATATTTATCTTTTTCCATTCTTTCAGAAGCTTCTGCTTGCTTCTGACGAAGTTCTTCCTCCAATATTCTTTCTACATCTGCTTTCTTCGCAGCCTCCTCAGCTCTTATTTCTTCAAGTTTAGCAAGTGCTTCTTCACGATTTTGTTGAAATTTCCCTTCTTTTTCTTCATCCGTTTCTAAGCCGAGTAATTTTTGTTTAAGTTTCCTAAACTCATCCTCACTTATAGCGCCGCCATCAAGTAATTGTTTATATTTTTCGAGTTCTTTAATATGAGCCATAACTATATCTCCTTTAGTAACATTCTTTTTAGTTGATCAAATTCTTCTTGGGTTAGAATCCCTTTATCACATAAAGCTTTATATTTAATAAGCTGGTCGGCAAGTGACTCCTTTGGATTTTCAGTTTGTTTTTTTGTTTTTGTTCCATCTAAACTGTCATTCATTGTCTGAGCAACCATTTTTCCGACGCCAATTCCTGCGCCAATGCCTGACATACCACCCGGTTGCTTGGCAACATCCCGGATAGCCCTCGCGGATTGATACCGAACAAAGGTATCCATATCTCTTGATGCTAAACCAATTCCAGATTGTTCATCAATAAGCTTTTCAACTCCCTTAGGCAAGCTAATGCTTTCTATGGTAGCTGTGGTGATTTCAAGTCCTAGCATATTGGCTTTCTCATTTACATATGGTGTAATTATGGATGATAATCCTCTATAATGAGTTGCAAGGTCAATAACTGACTGTGTGCTTTCACCAAGACATTGTGCAATAGATTCTCCTATAAATGAGGTCAAATAATCAACTATATTAGATGTCATATTTAAACTTCTTGCTCCGAATATTTCTGTCATGAAGATAGCTGGATCATTTACTTTAAAAGAATATGTACCACTTGAGGAAATTCTGACAATCCCCATTTCAGGATCTCTTTTCAGGATAGGATTTTTTGTTCTCCAGCTATTATTTATAAACTGGGTAGTATTAATAAAATATATATCGGATTTTATTTCCGAATTGAATAATGTTGGCAAAGCCCCCAATGCCGATAGTAATGGTAGGTTACCAGTATCCAACCTATAATGGCCCGATCCAAAAACATCTGCTATCTGCCCTTGGCAAACAAAAACAGCTACTTGCCCATTTCTCACAATTAGACGAGCTCCCTGTTTAATTTCATTCCCCTTCCTATGAAACTTCGAAACTAGTAATTTCTTTGGCGAATCGTCTACAAATTCAATCACATTTAAAAATTGATCTTTAATAAAGTTCCCAAACCCCATATTAGCACTCCTTTCAAAAAAGCATGAATTAGTATTTTCTTACTATCTATTATCTCCAACACAGTCTCTTATAAGATTTTAAACCTATCTCTTTTAACGAGCACTTTCGGCTCTAACTTCCATTCTATAGTTAAATGAATATTCTAATCTAACTATATCTCTATTTTACACGATTTTCAACCTATGATGTAAAAAAACAACACAGGTTGCCCTTTCCCCACAAAATAGCCACTATTTAACTATGTATTTTTCAGCATGTATCAAACACTAATTTTTCTTTTTCTTTCCATAGTTCTTTGGAAAGTACTCCTTCCCCAGCAGCCAAACATACTGGTCGATTTGCTTCAAGTTAAATCTATCCAAGCCATAGAAAGCACGGAAATCAATCAGTATACTTTTGAATTTAATATAGTCTCTCAAATCACCATTCTGGAAATCTGAGAATCTATCACGATTCCTAAAATACCGAAGCACCTCATCCACGTAGCTGTCATAGATCGGATAATTAAGTGGATTGTGATGGCTACAATATTTTGTGGCAAAGGAATAAAATCTTTTCTTTTTACCACTGATAGTTACATACTGGATATCTTCAACAAGTGTAACATCACCCGCCGTAAGCCGCGCATCAATATCCAAAGCGCATATGTGCTTTGCCACTGGATAGATCGAGAAAATATTCGTACTATAAAAATCATTAAGTGTTGCTGCCTTCAAAAGGACATCACTAATATCTGTATTATTCGGGCATAACTCAAAGAACAGTTTATTGAGTGCATCCTCCTGCAGGTTATAGTTCTCGAGGCCATCCCACTTAGTAAGATATAGAATAGTTCAGGGCCAGTCCCCCTTGGCTCGATGGGCGTTAGCCCCAAAGGGCCTTGCTTAAATCATCCCAAACATGATAAATCCCACGGTATTAATTTCCAGATTAGCCATTAAATGCACCAGCCAAGAATGATATATATTGCCACCTTTTTCATTTAAATAGTTAAATATCAGTGCCCCAACAAATAGTCCGGCCATAGCAATGATAAATATTAGTGGGCTAAACCAACGGCCCATAATTGCTAGATGGTAGATAGAAAAGATGAAAGCACTCATTATATAGGCAAAACCTCTTCCACTTATCCTGTTAAGGTTGGCAAATATAAAGCCTCTAAAGAAGAATTCTTCTAATAAGGAGTTCACAAATGAGATATAAAGGGCAATGGCCAAAAAGTTACTTTTATCTACTCCCATATTTTTATCTAGCCTATCTATGATATTGCTTAAGTCAATCAGGTCTTTCAAGATAAAATAAGCCGACAATATAATGACATAGACACATGTGTCATACCAAGTATTCCTTTAACCGATCTGCTTTTATTCATCCCTACTTCCCCACCTTTCCTAGTAAGTCACTCTCCGCTGGTAAATACCTAGCAAAAGACATCCGACTCCGTAACATAATATATCCTTTACATCAAATGTGGTCCCTAGTAAAATACGCAAAAATGTATTGTTCTCCACACCAAGTAGCGTCACTAATTTAAAGTACTGCAAGCACTCTACCGTTGTTGCAAAGATAAATATATATAGCGGTAATAAAGGGTAACCCTCAGGGAGCAAAACCCTAACTCCTGCATATAAAACCATTACAACAAGTATATCCCCTATATATGGTCTTACAAATGAATCCTGTACATATAAGGCTATCAGCACTTCGGCTAGGAGTAGTGCTATAAATACCACTGCATACTTCGTTCTTTTTTTATTATTTTTCGTCATTCTTCCCTCATCTCTAATATGCCTTATAATAATATTTAACACCCTATTGGGTGTGTGATTGTGTCCATATTAGACTCATTTGTTCTCACTTATCTAAATTTAAGCAATTCCTTCTAGCAAGAGGGCAAAGGGCAATTTAAACAAGACTTCCTTTACACATCTTATACAACAGGCCTACTAATAACACTGAATTTTTAGTAGCTGCCTTATCTTCCTCTGAAAACTCACACCCCTATCTAGCTCTGAATAGATGTCTGATTTATCAAGATTTCTACAGCAATTTCCTGCTTGGGATTCTCTTGGTTTCCTATCTATTTTTAAATTCTTTTAAAAGCTCATAAATATCCCTTTTATCTCTTGCTGTGGAATGATATCTGCCAAAAAGTAACAACTGATGGTGGCCCTCGGCCCATCTTTCCCTTGGTATTCGTTCCATTAGTGCTTTTTCAACTTGCATAACAGTGGCATCTTCTGGTGCCCATTTTAATCGTTTAGCTACTCTTTCAACATGTGTATCTACTGCAATGGCCGGAATACCAAATCCTTCTGCTAAAACGACATTTGCTGTCTTTCTCCCAACCCCTGGAAGTGTCATTAATTCTTCTCTTGTTTGGGGCACTTCACCATTGAAATCTTCCATTATTTTTTTAGACGTTTCAATAATAAATTTGCTTTTATTTCTATAAAGGCCTATTGTTTTTAAAATTTCCATTATTTCTTCTTTACTTGTCTCTGCCAGCTGCGCGGGTGTGGGATAAGCCATAAATAAAGCTGGTGTTACCTTATTAACTGCAATATCTGTGGTTTGAGCAGATAATATGACTGCAATTAGGAGCTCAAATCTACTATTGTAATCTAACTCTGATTTTGGCGTCGGGTATATGTCTGCTAAAATATCTAATACCTCTGTAACTGTCATTTTCATCTAAGTCGCTCCTCTTGTCTATTTACTTACTCTTACTTTTTACTTTTCATCTTTAATCCCATAGGGACTAAGTTTGTTACAATCATCACAATGGTAAAAGTCCATAAAACTTGTTCCATGGTAGGGATAACATCTAAGAGCGCCACCCAATCTTCAACCTTTACCCAGTCAGCCACCAGCTTGTATTCTGCTGCCAGTGTTAAGGCTGTGAATGATAAGCCCATTGCCATGGCAAACTTATAGTCCTTTCCTATTTTATACCTGTAAAGATTTGTAACCGATGCCATAAGGGCAAGTCGATACACTCTCTCTAAGGCCTATCTGCCCCTTTGTCTGTGTTTTTTAGCCTTTTACTATGGAAAAGCCACTGGCGCCTTTCATAACTTCTAGCTTTGTCTTTTCTACCTTAATCACCTTGGCTCTTTTTAGCTTTGTCATATTCTCTACTAAAAAATCAATCTTTTTTTCTTCTCCTTGAATTTCTAATTCAACCTTATCTTCATATTTATTGCTATTCCTTTTTTTATTTCTGGCATAACCTGCTAGCCCTAATCGCCTTGCTAGCTCATCTATTTCCAGTCTAAACCCTACCTTTTGAACCTTTCCTATAAATATTATCCTTTGTCTTATGAGTGGTGACGGCTCAAAGTATGGTATTTTTGTTTGCTGTATTTTATGGATAACGTATTTTGTTTTTAATTTTTTTATGTGTTTCTTAAGGGTCAATTGATAGCCCCTATTGTAAAATGTTATATCATCAAGCGATATATCTCCTAATATCCCCCGCCATAGCTGACATTACCAGTCCGAACCCAATCCCTGATATTGGATATATGATAAGATAAATTAGGGTCGTTTTTAAATCTTCAAACCCAGGGTTTAAAAAAGCGATGGACATCGTAGCGCCGTACATCCATACCCCATAGATCAGGGCATAGTTTTTCCTAATATCCCTAGTTTTGACAAAATCTTTATTAACAAGTTTCTTTAGAAGGTCCCACTCTAAATGCCCAGTGTACATTCCAATAGGGTATATGACCATAAGTTTTGCAAGTGCCATTATAACAAATACGCTAAGATTTTTATGTCTATTGCCATCAAATAATTCTAGTAGGATAATTAAAGTTAACATAAGCGGTAGGCTTACCCTTAGCGGCATACCGACAAGTACATACCACCTTTTGTTTCTTTGTGATATCTTATTCCATTTTACATTGACTACTTCCTTATTATTCATAGCCCTATTTTTTTGAATTTCTTTCCCCATATAAATTCTCCTTCCTAAATACTTACTGCGCATGCACCTTACTCCCCCCCAATGTAACTTTGAATACTTTCATACTCCGAATTACTCAATATCCGCGCCCCGTCATTAAACTCATATCGCACACTAATATGTGTTGTAAATAGGTTCGATTCAGTTCGATTAAGATATAACTGAAGTGCCTCTAGTTCCTTATACAAATACTCATTTTTTACCTTCATCCATTTACACATAAAATTACAATCTGTACAGCAACCAGTGTCTCCAACCGTAATGTTGAAATGCGGCTTGTTGCCATCTTCCTTGTGATTAACCATTTTATAATGCATTTTACACTTTTTCTTTTGCTGTATGCCAATCAAATGCTTAATATCTAAATAAATAACAAAGTCAACTTTTTTAGTAATTGATCCCGGACCAATATAACTGTGTTCTTCATCTTTGTCTTCTTCTAGTTCATAATCAACCTGAATATCAACATTGGATATAGCCTTATGAGATAACCAATGAAAACGCGTTGTCGCTGACATACTACTCTGGCTATTATCTAGTATGGCATTGCTTATTCTATTAGATGACATATCTAATAAATCTCCAATCCTAAGTAAAATCTTAAGATATTTATCACTTATTATGTTTTCTTTTGCATTAGACTTTATTTTATATATCTCATCAACATTGTAACCATGCCCCTGACTTATTTCAGCTACAATATCTTTTACCACATCTTCAACAAAATTTAAGTCTCTACTTTCTCTTATGAACTTTGCACTTTGCTTAGGGTGTTTATTTCTAACGTGTCCCTCATAATATTGGTCTAATTTAATAAAATAATCGACCAACATTTTTTTTATACTTTGCTCTTCCACATAGTCAACTTTTATTGCATCCCCTTTAGCGTCCACTAATATGTCTTTTATCCGTTGTTTAAACTCAGAATATATAATATTTGACGCCTTGTTTTCTACAATAAAACTTTCCATTAAATTCGGATGAAGCACCATGGAAATATCGTGTAAATAGCAGCTAATAAAAAGAATATAATAATCGCGTTTGGAGATTTGAAAGTAAGTTATACTCTTCATAAATAGAATCGTTGATCTAATCAGTTCAACAGCATGTTCTTGATTGTGAAGGGTATAAAAATGTAAATACTTAGAGCCATTTTTCCAAATATCACACGTATACTTGTGGACCATAATAAGATTATCTATATACACAGGATCTTGAACAAATTTCCCAAAGTAGTCTATTACTTCAAATAAAGTATAATCTAAGACTTCACCATTGGTATAATCCTTATATTTCATATGAAAACTTTCCAAGTTGAATTTGTGATTACGCAAGAACAAAAGAATTCTTGCTTCATTGTAATACATAGGTTTATTATCTTTCCTTGCTAGATATTTAAAATCACTTGTATCAACAGACATGATTTCAGAAAAATAAGTATTCATAACAATTCTAAATAGCTCATTGGTTTTTAAATTAATCAATCTATACCAACGAACCTTTTGACTAACTAAACCACTTTCTTTAATTATTTTAGAAACGGCATTATATCTATCTTTATGATTCTTAACTAACTCCTTTTCAGTTAGCACACTCACAAATTCATCAATATCTCTTCTTGTGTTCGACTCTCTAACCCCTTTGCTAACTTTAGTCATGTTCCAAATATTGTCTTGTACAATTCTCTTGATACTGCCATAGCGAACACCACTGGTCTTATGCTGGGAAGCCTTATTCCTTGATAAACTCATAGAAATCTTGTGGAAATACGATATGGTTAACTCTTTTTCTCCCTCAGGCCACCTATACTTATCAGTATAGCTCTCTATATTAAACTTCTCCATAACGCCTTTTGCACTTTCCCAGAAATATGGGCTATTTAGAAAGAAAAATTTAAATTCATTTGCTAAAATATCTTCATCATATGCATTGAAAAACGGTTCAAACTTTTCTTTGTTGGTCTTTCCTTCTCCAACCTCAAAATTTAATAGCAACTCATTAATATCTTTAACTTGAATACCATCGTTCCTACTAAGTTCTAAACGTCTTTGGCGGTATTTGAAAAATTTCTTGAATCTAACCAATACTTTTTTATAGTTTGAATTCCCCTCCTGCTCCCCCATCTTATTTATTCGTTCAATCTCTTTCTCTACACTGATATATATCGCTTCTAATTTTTTCACTAGATTTATCTCCTCTGTATCTGAGAAGACCCTATTTAAATCAAATGAGGTTATTGAGGCTAATTTACTATAAGCATTCAAATTTGCTTGCCCATATTTTGGGTTTTGGATTTCTAAAACACCCGTCTTTTCACTCTTCATATCATGAACTTTTATTTCATATTTAAATTTATCCAGGATTTCAAAAAATGACTCCACACTTGTACCTTTAGCCTCTTTTTTATAGTGATCATACTCTTTTTTATACCGATTACCTAAAGATGAAAGCTTCTCATTAACTTCTACAATCTTATTTGTTAAGTCATGGGGGTTTCCTAGGTTATTCGTATAAATCATAGAGTCATCCACATAGTAATATGCTTTCCCATTTTCCCCAACGATAACTTCTTGGAAGATTTCAGCCACTTTCACCATACAGATATTTCCAAAGAAATATGCATGTGGCAAGCCCTGAGGTATCCCCCTTGACCAAACTTCATCACCCAAAAAACTAATATCACTTAGACCATAGTACATCTCTTTAAATTCTTTTGATGGCAGGTTTGAAATCTTAAAGGTCAATAATTTGACTACTATAGCTTTAAGGCAGCATCTATCTAAGTCACCGTATTTTATTGCATAATTATTTATTATTTCTTCATAAATAATTATAGGATTTATCGAAGGGAAGAAGTTCTTAAGGTCTAATGTTACCTCATACTTATACTCTTTTGTCCTAGCATACTCATAATAAGAGTTTGTAATAACCTCTGTATACGCTTTAAATTGATAATACCAAGGCTTAAATAGGTGTTCTGGCCTCTCTGATGGGATATTCCCATAGAAATTCGCAGGTAACATTCGTGTTAGCTCCGTCAGTTCAATTGTTTCACTATCCTCACCTACCTCAAGCAACAAGGTATTTAATAACACAACACTTGTTATAAGTGTAATTAAAGACGCTGAATGAATTGGCCTTGACTGGAGTTTATCCGTCTTTTTATTAATTTTTTTGGGTCTAAAATAAACTTGAGCTTCAAAAAAACTATCTTCAACCAATACTTCCTCTATTTGTTTTCTCACCTTTTCAGCCGTTTCCTTGATAACCAAATGATCAAAGGGATCTCTTAATTTTAACATTAATTTATAATCTTCTTCATCAAGCAAGTCTTTTTCAAACACATAGCTCTCTAAAGAATAAATCGCCTTATATATAAAATCATCTTGTCTTATTCTCTTGTAAATGTTACTTTCTTCTATTCCCTTAGTCACTGCACTGCTCCCCCATTTTTCTTATAAAGATTTCTATTGAACCCTTTACAAATTGAACTAATTGTTCTTGATCACCTGACATCAAATAATCTGAAAAGATTACATCTTCACTATCACAAAACCGGCATTGTACATATATCTTTTTCTTATCAATTGCGTTCAATTTAGGAATTGCAGAAATAACTTTCTCCCATTTACTTTTCTTTTCTTCCGGAATGTTCTTGAATCGTAATTCCCAAGTTTCATCAATGATAATTGTTAATCTATATTTTACAGCCCTCGGCATAACCATTTTTTCAACTTCACTTAATAAATACTCGCAAAATAAAACCTTAGCATGGTATTTTTGTATATTACCCCAGAATCCTGGAATCATATCCCTCAAATATGTTTCGTTGTACTTATAATCTTGGTTAGTCATATATACATATGTAGCAAACAGGTTGAGTAATTCCGTATTTTTATCTGTATTTATTGCCTCTGCTAGTTGTTTTGAATCATTAAAACTTTCTACACTTCTCTTTTTTTCATTCATATAATATCACCCTTGAACCTTCTCCTATTTTATCATCTAAGTCCTTTGTTCCTCTACTTCACTTCATTCAAAGACATAATTAAATTTGCCGCCGATACCCCCATATCAAAGCCTGGGTCCATAGAGCCAAAGCCCGTAGACACAACAAAAAATGAAGATATAAATAAAATGACCCCTAGGACAACTAAAACAAGTCCTATATAATAGGTTAACTTTCTCCCATCTGAAATCTTATTACTCATAAGACACCCCTTTCATTAGTAGCCAATCACAAGGCCTAATAGATTTGCAAATCCTACCACTTGTGTGGTTGATACGACTGCTCCCCTAAGGTCTTCTAGGTCAATCTCCATACCCTCTATCTGGCAAGTGGTTAAATCTATTCCTTTTAATTTGGTCCCGCTCATTTGCACAGATGTCATATCATTTTCTTCAAATCCCACATTAAGTAATGCCACATTTTCAAAGGCCGTTTTACTTAAGATGGACTTCTTAAAGATGCCTTGTTTGACATTAGAAAATGCAAAGTTGGCATAAGACAAGTTACAGTTATTAAAGTTTACATTCCTAAGGGTTGCATCCATGAGTCTGCTGCCGAGCATCTTGCAGCCCTGAAATGCCACCCTATGGATAATGGCCCCTGATAGGTCTACATTAGACAGGTCACAGTTAATAAAGCTTACATCTATTAACTCACTATGGGTAAAGGATACGTCTTGAAAGACAACATTCTCAAAGATAATCTTTTCAAATATAACCTTGTCTGCTCTTTGCTCTTCTATATAGCCACCTTGGACCCTGGCTTCTTTAAAGAGGTCTCCTGGTTTTATTGCTTGCTCTTGGATGTCTAGTGGGTCTAGGACTGGAGGGATGCGGGGG
>DUUM01000021.1 GCA_012841565.1 Candidatus Epulonipiscium sp.
TCGATCCCTATAGCGACCACCATTTAAAATGTTTTACATGCCGACATGGCTCAACTGGCAGAGCAGCTGACTTGTAATCAGCAGGTTATCGGTTCGAGTCCGATCGTCGGCTCCAATAATTAAATATGGTGGGGTTTCCGAGTGGTTAAAGGAGGCAGACTGTAAATCTGTTGGCAACGCCTTCGAAGGTTCGAATCCTTCTCCCACCACCATTTAATTTAATATCGCGGAGTGGAGCAGTATGGCAGCTCGTCGGGCTCATAACCCGGAGGTCAGAGGTTCAAATCCTCTCTCCGCAATTGTTTTACTCTTATGCCCCGATAGCTCAGTCGGTAGAGCAAAGGACTGAAAATCCTTGTGTCGCTGGTTCGATTCCAGCTCGGGGCATGTTTTATTGAGGATCACTAGCTCAGTTGGTAGAGCACTGGACTTTTAATCCAGTTGTCCCGGGTTCGAACCCCGGGTGGTTCATTATTAAAAAGGCTGTATCTACGAATTGACGTAGGTACAGTCTTTTTTTATACTGAAATAGTCATTGCATATATAATTTTAGAGATGAGGGTTAAAATGAGTGCTCCCCTATATGATAAACTTATTAAATATAGTAAAAAGATGACGTCATTTCATATGCCTGGCCATAAGTTTGGAAAGGTGTTAAACATGAAGGACATACCATTTTTAAACTTAGACGTTACGGAGGTGCCAGGACTCGATAATCTTTATGAATCAGAAAGCATAATTCTTAAGGCACAAGAGGAAATGGCAAGAAAATATGAGGCAAAAGAGAGTATATTTATAACGAACGGTTCAACATCAGGGATTATAGCTTCAATACTTACGATTTGTAGCCCAGGGGATACGTTAATTGTTGCTAGAAATTGCCATCACAGTGTTTGGAATGCTCTTATTTTAGGTGGTATCAGACCTATATACATTAACCCCTCTTACAATGAGGAACATAACATATTAGGGGGTATTGGTGATGCTAATCTAGAACAAGTGCTAGTCAAACATCCGGAAGCTAAGGGGGTTGTTATAGTTAGCCCAACATATGAAGGTCTTGTATCAGATATTCAAAAGGTAGCGAAAACAGTTCATAAACATAATAAGATACTTATTGTAGATGAAGCTCACGGGGCACACTTTGTATGGCACCAGGGATTCCCTAACAGCGCCACAAGACAAGATGCTGACATTGTTATCCAAAGCATGCATAAAACATTACCAGCACTAACACAAAGCGCCCTAGTACATATAGGGAGCCGGAAGATTGATAAAAAAATGATTACTAAAAGGTTGCAAATGATACAAACAAGTAGTCCTTCTTATGTTATGATGGGTATTATGGATTATGTAAGAGCACAAATGGAAAATCAACCGGAAATATGGACTAACTATGTTCAAGAACTTTTAAAAAGCAGAAAAAGTTTAATGAAGATGAAAAAATTACTATTACTTTCAAAAGATATTTGCGGAAAATCAAATATTTATGATATGGATGAGAGTAAGCTTGTTATTTTTACTTATAATGCCGATATTACAGGTATAGAACTAGGTAAGATACTACGCAGTAAATATAATATTCAAGTAGAGGTAGAATCCGAGGAATATATTATTGCCATGTCAACTATTGGCGATAGCCCGAATGACTTAAATTTATTCTCTAAGGCATTACTTGAAATTGATTCTACATTAAAGAAAGACACAACAAAAAAGAAATATAACAAAGAATTAAATATAGAAAATAAGAGTACCATGCTCCCTAGAGAAATATATTTTGGAAAGAAAGAAAATATTCCATTTGAAGAGAGTATAGGAAGAATTAGTGGAACTAATATTATGCTATATCCACCTGGAATACCCCTTATATGTATCGGAGAGGTATTTTCAAGAGAAACAATAGATTGTATAAAGAACTTATCAACCCACCTACTGGGTATTACAAGGGAAAATAATGAGATTAAAGTATCAGTGTCCAAAGAGGGAGAAAATGATGAAAGGTAAGCTATTTATAATAGAAGGTGTAGATGGAAGTGGTAAAGAAACTCAAACGAATAGATTATATGAGAGATTAAAAAGTGACAATATAAATATAAGAAAAGTAGAATATCCTAATTATAAGAGTGATTCCTCTGCCTTAGTGAAAATGTATCTTAACGGAGATTTTGGTAAAAATGCTGATGATGTAAATGCGTATATAGCTTCTACCTTCTATGCAGTAGACAGGTATGCATCATATAAAACAGAATGGGAAGACTTCTATATGAATGGTGGAATCGTCCTAGCAGATAGGTATACCAGTTCTAATATGATCCATCAAGCTTCAAAAATAGAAGATAAAAAGGAACAACAAAGGTTTTTACAGTGGTTAGATGATCTAGAATTTGGTATGTATGGATTACCCAGGCCAACCCGTGTCATATTTCTAAATATGCCACCAGAATATAGTAAACAGTTAATGGAAAACAGAGATAATAAGATTACTGGAGCAGCTAAAAAAGATATACATGAGAGTGATTTCGAATATCTTAAAAAATCCTATGACAATGCAATGAATGTAGTTAGGACTAATCATTGGGAAGTTGTTAATTGCGTTGAAAATGGGATAATACTTACGATTGAACAAATACATGAAAAGGTGTATATGGAAGTTAAAAAAGGATTAGAGAAAACTGTTTAAACTTTAAGTATTTTGTACTATAATAGAATAAAGGATTGGGAGGTGTGTCGTGGGGAGTATGCAAATTGACAGTATAAAAATGCCAGAACTCAAAAATTTAAAACCAGTAGAAGATAAGAAGATAGAAAAGGACTTTAAGTTCACACTACTTAGTAAAATAGAGGAAGGTGACCTCCAAGAAAAACTAGGTATTATGATTGAACAGATATCAGCTCAAGGAAATAAAATTGCTGAGCATATGGATATTAGGGATATGAAACAATATAGAATAATGATTTCTGAGTTTATGAGTGAAGTGGTATCGCATTCACATGAGTTTTCCAGAGAAAACTTCTTAGATAAAAGAGGTCGCCACAGAGTATATGGGATTATCAAACAAGTTAATAAAAATGTAGATGACCTTGCTCAAGAGCTGCTTAAAGGTGAAAAAAACCACATAGAAATACTAAAAAAAGTTGATGAAATTAAAGGATTAATTTTAGATATTACAACTTAAAACGTTCGTGCCATGCACGAACGTTTTTGTTTGAAATAAGTTAAGTAAGGAGATAGTTTGAATTATGAGATATGATTATAATAATATAATGGGACATGAAGATGTAATAGAATATTTTAGAAAGACAATAGAAAGCAAAAATATATCCCATAGTTACCTACTTCAAGGCAGTAAAGGAATAGGTAAAGAACTTTTAGCAAAAACCTTTGCAAAAACACTCTTATGTGAAGAAAAAGATAGGACTGATCCTTGTAATAAGTGCACATCATGTATTATGATGGAAACAGGTAACAATCCAGATTATTTTGAAGTTTTTTCTAAAAAAGCATCTATAGGTGTAGATGATATTAGAGAACAAGTAGTAGAACAAATGGATATAAAACCTTACCGTAGCAAGTATAAAATATTTATGATAGCAGCAGCAGAGCGTATGACAATACAAGCTCAAAATGCCCTATTAAAAACCATTGAAGAACCTCCAGGTTATGGCATTGTTATATTAATTACAAAGAATCCATCTAAAATTATCAATACAGTTCATTCAAGATGTGCTAGGATACGTGTCCTACCCCTACCCACTAAAATAATAAAAGAGTATATACAAAATAATCATGGACTAGAGGAGTGGGAGGCTGGTTTGTATGCAGACTTTTCAGATGGTAGTCTTAGTAAAGCAAAAGAAATGGTTGAAGGGGAAGAATTTTGGGATATGCGCCAAAAGGCTATTGACTATATAATAAAGCTAGAAAATGCAGATTTAATGGAACTGTATGATATGGCAGCAGGGCTAGATAATGAACGAGATAACCTGCCACAAATCTTGGATTTTTGGATAATTTGGTATAGGGATGTATTAATGTATAAAGTATTTGAAAATGAAGAATATATATTATATAAGGATTTTAAAAATCTCATATTGGACAGGTCTAAGGAATTAACTTATAATAGGATTAATGATAATTTCTATGAAATTATTAGAGCCAAAGAGAGGCTAGATAAGAATATAAACGTTATGCTTATTATAGAGAACTTATTATTAGAAATAAAGGAGAGAACTAAATGACAACTGTAATTGGGGTGAGATTTCGCTCAGCAGGCAAGGTATATTACTTTGACCCAGATGGGCTTGACTATAAACAAGGACAAAAAGTTATTGTAGAAACGGCTAGAGGGATTGAATACGGAGAAGTAATAACTGCAAATAAAGAAGTAGAGAATAAAAAAGTCGTGCAGCCACTTAAAAAGGTAATGCGCCTTGTAACTAAAGAAGATGAAGAAACCGAAAGAAGCAATAAAGAAAAAGAGGCAGAAGCTTTTAGAGTTTGTAAAGAAAAGATTATTAAGCATAATTTAGAAATGAAGCTCGTTGATGTAGAATATACATTTGATAATAACAAAGTATTATTTTATTTTACATCAGATGACCGAGTCGATTTTAGGGAACTTGTTAAAGATTTAGCCTCAATTTTCCGTACAAGAATAGAACTTAGGCAAATAGGCGTAAGAGATGAAACAAAAATGTGTGGGGGTATTGGCATTTGTGGCAGAGAACTGTGTTGTAATAAGTTCTTAAGTGATTTTCAGCCAGTTTCTATAAAAATGGCCAAAGAACAAAACCTTTCATTAAACCCAATAAAGATTTCTGGCATTTGTGGCCGGTTAATGTGTTGCTTAAAGTATGAAGAAGAGAGTTATCAAGAGATTAAAGGACGTTTACCTGAAGTTGGAGATTATGTTATGACAGCAGAAGGTCCAGGACAAATTATAACAGTTCAATTACTTCGTGAGCAGCTTAGAGTCGCTATAGAAAAGACTGAAAAAGGCAGAAGTATAAGAGAAGTAATAGTCGTTAAGGCTTCAGAAGTACAGATTATAAAACCACAGAAAAAGTGTTGCAAAAAGGATGATAATGATGGACAAGCCTGTCAAGATTCATCCCAATGAGAGAGTAGACTTTATACAGCGAAAAGGATATAAGATTATTCAAAATCCCGAAGTATTTTGCTTCGGGATTGATGCTGTGCTTTTGGCTGATTTCACAAAAGCAAAAAAGAAGGATCATGTACTAGATATCGGTACAGGTACGGGTATCATCCCAATCCTTATGTATGCCCGATATGAAAATATGAGTTATACAGGAATTGATGTTCAAGAAGATATGATTCATATGGCCAATCGTAGTGTCTATTTAAATGGAATAGAAGATCATATTAAAATGGTCCATCTTAATGTAAAGGATTTGATCCATACCTATCCTGAAAATAGTTTTGATATTGTAACGAGTAATCCACCCTATATGAAGGGACAAGCAGGACTTGTCAATGAAAATGAATCTAAAATGATTTCCAGGCATGAAATAACATGTTCATTGGAAGATATTATACAAAATGCCGCTTATGTCCTTAAAGATAAAGGCAAATTAGCTATGATTCATAGGCCACATAGACTAGTTGATATTATATGTCTCATGCGTCAATATCGTATTGAGCCTAAACGGATGCGAATGATTCATCCCAAAGAAGGGAAAGCACCTACTATGGTATTAATTGAAGGTATTAAATATGCTAGGGCTGAACTGATAGTTGAAGCGCCTTTATATGTATATAATACCAGTGGGCAATATACAGATGAGATTTATAAAATATACGGAACGGAAAAGGAGGACAACTAGCATGGAGGGATACGGAGTACTAACACTCTGCGCAACCCCAATAGGGAATTTAGAAGATATGACTTATAGGGCAGTTAGGGTTATGAAAGAGACTGATATTATTGCAGCAGAAGATACAAGGCATACAAGAAAATTACTAACTCACTTTGATATCCATACACATTTGGAAAGTTATCATGAGCACAATAAAATGGTAAAAGGCCCAGTACTTATAGAAAAGCTTAAGCAAGGCAAGAATATCGTTTTAGTAACAGATGCAGGAACACCTGGAATTTCAGATCCTGGTGAGGATATTGTAAAACTTGCCCTTGAAGCAGGGATAAAAGTAACAGCAGTACCAGGGGCAGTAGCAGGTATAATAGGACTTATTATTTCAGGACAAAATACAAGGCGTTTTTCTTTTGATGGATTTTTACCACAAGATAAGAAAGAGCGTAATACGCGCTTAGAGGCTCTTAAAAAAGATACCAATACAATTATACTCTATGAGGCTCCTCATAGAATTAAGAAGACCATAGGGTATCTGTATGAAGGGTTAGGCAACCGTAGCATAACCATAACGAGGGAACTCACAAAGAGATATGAAGAAGTAGCCAAAATGTATTTGGAAGAGGCACTGTCCTATTTTAAAGAAAGAGATCCAAAAGGAGAGTATGTCCTAATTATAGAAGGTGCAGATCAAGAAACACTAGATCAAGAAACAGCGCAAAGTTGGCAAAGTATAACCATTGAAGATCATATGGCTCAGTATATGAATCAAGGGATGGCAGAAAAAGATGCAATGAGATTGGTAGCTAAAGACAGAGGCCTTTCAAAAAGAGATATATACCAACAAGTTAAAATAAAAAAGACGATATCTTAATGAGTATTAGGATATCGTCTTTTTATTTAGCTTATTGTAAAGCCAGCAATTCTTGCAAGTTCCATAATTGTAGCTTTAGAAACCTTTTTGCCGTTATAATCAACTAAGTCTTCCATACTACCATTAAAAATATCTGCAGGTTGATATTTCTTTAATATAATTTTTTCACTATCAATGAAAATTTCTAAAGCATCTTTTTCATGGATATCTAAGTTTCTACGTAATTCAATTGGAAGTACAATTCTTCCTAATTCATCCACTTTCCTTACGATTCCTGTTGATTTCATATAAATCCCCCTTTTAAATTTTATACGGTATAAGTTATTTTCCGACATAATCTTACAAAAATATAATACCATAATTGACAATAAAAGTCAATGTTAAAATACATATTTTTGTAAGTAAAGCGAAAATAAGGAATTACTAGTACATATAACTTGTACTTCTTTCATATATATTATTAAGAAAAGAAGAATTAGATAGGGGGAAAAAGTATGCTTAATTATTTATGGAGTGGGATGATTATTTTTTCGATTTTAATAGCTGCATTTAGTGGTGGAATGGATGCTATTACCCAAAGTGCATTAGGATCTGCTAAAGAAGCCGTAGAACTTGCATTTGCTATGTGTGGCGTAGTGGCTATGTGGATGGGCATCATGAGAATAGCAGAAAAAGCTGGGATCATAGAAGGGTTATCCAGAAGAATGAGGCCTATTTTAAGATTCTTATTTCCAGATGTTCCAGATGGACACCCGGCTCAAAAGTATATCGCTACTAATATGATTGCTAATTTTTTAGGCTTAGGGTGGGCGGCAACACCCCCAGGCCTAAAAGCAATGGAAGAGCTCCAAAAACTTAATAAAACCAAGGATAGAGCAAGTCATGCAATGTGTATGTTTTTAATCGTGAATATTTCTTCTGTTCAAGTCATTTCTATTAATATAATTACCTACCGTATGAAATATGGGTCTATCAATCCTACTGAGATTATAGGACCTTCAATACTGGCAACAGCGTTTTCAACATTAGTAGCAATTATATATGGAAAATTAAAATATAGGAAGGAATATTAAAGATGGCCTGGATATTACTATTATCTAGTTTAATGATTCCATTAGTTATAATAAGCATTGTATCATATGGCCTAATTAAAGGTGTTAATGTATATGATGCTTTTTCTGAGGGGGCTAAAGATGGACTTAAGGTGGTGGTTCAATTGCTACCCACATTAATAGGACTTATGATGGCCGTTGGAATGCTACGTACATCAGGGGCTTTAGACGGTATAACAAGGATCATATCCCCTCTTATTTCTTGGACTAAATTTCCCACAGAGGTTATTCCTTTAACACTTATGAGATCTGTTTCGGCAGCAGCATCTGTAGGTTTAGTCTTAGATGCCTTTAAAACATACGGGCCAGATTCTTTTATTGGCAGGTTGATATCCATTATGTTTGGATGTACGGAAACAATATTTTATACCATGTCAGTCTATTTTATGACAGTAAAAGTAAAAGATAGTAGGTATACTTTAAAAGGAGCAGTCATTGCTACATTGGCGGGTGTTATTGCATCCTATTTTTTAACAGTATGGATTTTTGGTCTATAAATGGATTTTCAATGTGATTTTACCTCTAAAAATGTTATAATGGACATAATAGATTTAGAGGAAGGGGATTTTTACAATGTTAGATAAGATTTTAGGTATATTTAGAGGATTTAAAAAGGAAAATGAAACTACATATGAAAAAGTTTATCATAAGAATAATTGTAAAATGTATGAAGGTAAGATGAAGGGTGATCAGTTTCATGGTAAGGGAAAATGTTATGATGAAAATGAAAATCTAATTTATGAAGGAGAATTCATACATGATTTACCAGATGGTGAAGGGATCTATTATTTTGCTAAAAATGAATACTATATAGGACAATTTAAACAAGGTGAACGAACAGGTTATGGTACTTATTATTGGAGTGACGGGGAAAAATATGAGGGGTATTTTCTAAAAGGTCAAAAAGAAGGAAAAGGAAAACACTTGCATGCAAATGGTGATATCTATGAGGGTACATTTGTAGATAATATAATGCAAGGCAAGGGTATTGCAAGGTATGTAAATGGTGATATATATGAGGGAACCTTCGAAAATGGTATTGAAATGGGCTTTGGTATATTATGGTTAGCTGATGGAAGCTATTATGAGGGAGAAGTTGTTGAGTGTGTGCCTCATGGCAAAGGAGAATATAAAGGCAAAACGGGTGATACTTATAAAGGGGACTTTATTGAGGGTGCAATGACTGGTAAGGGACAAATAATATATGAAGACGGATCAAGATACATTGGGGAATTTAAAAATGGTAAACGCCATGGAGATGGGGTATTCCAAGATTTAGGTGGAAATCAATATGAAGGCATTTTTGAAGACAATGCGATGATCAGGCGTACGGCTTAGTTTAAAAGACAAAAAAGGACTCTATAGATTAATCTATAGAGTCCTTTTTTGTCTTTTTTTAAATAATTAGTTGGAGTAATGTAGATTTGTATCACAATAATAGGTGTATGCATACAATGTAATGAACAAAGAAAGAAGGCGTAGATAATAGAAAGTATGGGGATGGGAAATTTAATTTTAAATTAGAGAGGTGATGAGAGTGGGCTATAACAAGTATAAGGAATGGGGTAGACCAAGTTGTGCTAAGGATGTAGATAGGGATAAAGAGGGGGGCTGTAACTGCTGTTATTGTGATTGCCATTGTAAAAAGGAAGAACCTAAGAAAGATGAAAAAGAAGAATGTTGTGAGGATGGAAAATTAGTACTGGTGTTTAATACGTGCATTGATGGAGATGTATCGATAAATGAAAGCTTTAGGGATAACCTTAAAGATAACTTTAGGGATATTAGTGAAAGTTTTAATTTGAAAGACAATTTTAGAGATGCAGTTATCGTAAAGGATATCTTAAGCCATAATGCGATAGAGATTTTAAGCCGGAATTGTGTGGATCTTATGATTGATAGTGCAAGAGATATTCTAAACGAAGCATTTAAGAATGCATTAAATAACAGTTTGAATGGTATTAATAGTGATGATAACAGTACTATTAATAGTACCGAAGTTAGTGATAATCTAAACCATAATTTTAGCTGTAATAAAGAGAGCTTTGAACTCCCAATTGCTAATCAAGTAAGTAAAAGTAGTAGTTGCGCTAAGAGTGAAGGTGGATCTACATCTACAGCAAATAATGATGCAGATATCATAACAGATGGTTTGATCCCTATACCTGGTCTATTAGAAGAAGTAGCCATTGATGTAGAACCTTCAGAAGACGAAGAGTAACCAAGAGGAGGGGAGATTAATAATGTCTGAAAAAGATCCTAAGGTTTATGATGATTTAATAAAGGTTTTTTGCCAAAGTATTTCCGATGTAACAAATATTATTATAGACTCTGTTACACCTAGAGAAGATACAATGAGCAATCTAAAAGGGCAAGTAGGGGATATAAGTGAGTCAGTAGCAAATGAAATAATAAAAACATTTACCCCAGTAGTTGATAACCTAAAGGAAAAGTTTAATCGCATAGTCATACCTGCTATTACTGAAAATATGGAGAGTATTATTATTACGATCAATAAAAAAACGATTAAAATACAAAAAGATGAAGAATAATGTAAAATTGTATCACAAGAAAGGGTATATGCATACTATATATCACAGGCAAAAGAAAAAAGGAGACTAAGAAGGAAAAATAATGGCTTATTATATTAGAGGAAGGGGAACTGTATATGAGTTGTGGAAGATGTGGGAATAATCAAGTAGGGGGAACACAGGCATATCCTTGTCAGAGAGAATTGGATAAACTGAAACGAGATCTACGCGAATTAGAGCGTTGTTTATTAGCTGCTGCAGAGGAGACTAGACCGAGACGTTGTCACTGCTGTTGCTGTTGTTGTCGTCAAAATGGCAATACAAATGGAAACCAAACATCTTGGGGTAGATAAATAAAAAAGGGTCACAACCTTAGAGGTTGTGACCCTTTTTATATTTATTTTATAACTGAGGGCCAGCGCTAACTAAAGCTTTTCCAGCTTCATTGCTCTCATATTTTGCAAAGTTCTTAACGAATCGTTGTGCTAAATCTTTAGCTTTAACATCCCATTCAGAAGCATCCGCATAGGTATCACGTGGATCAAGGATATTAGTAGCTACGCCTGGGAGTTCTGTTGGAACTTCTAGGTTGAATAATGGCATTTTCTTTGTAGGTGCATTCGAAATATCATCATTAAGAATTGCATCAATGATACCACGGGTATCTTTAATTGAAATACGTTTACCTGTACCGTTCCATCCTGTATTTACAAGGTATGCCTTAGCGCCACTTTTTTCCATCTTCTTAACAAGTTCCTCACCATATTTTGTTGGGTGAAGTGATAAGAATGCTTGGCCAAAGCAAGCTGAGAATGTAGGTGTAGGCTCTGTAATACCACGCTCTGTACCAGCAAGTTTAGCAGTAAATCCTGATAGGAAATAGTACTGTGTCTGTTCTGGTGTAAGAATAGATACTGGTGGAAGAACACCAAAAGCATCTGCGGATAAGAATATTACGTGCTCAGCTGCAGGTCCTGCAGAAACTGGGCGAACAATATTTTCAATATGATCAATAGGATAAGATACACGTGTGTTTTCTGTTACACTACCGTCCTCAAAATCAATTTTACCATCAGCATCTACTGTTACGTTCTCAAGAAGAGCATTGCGTCTGATTGCTTCGTAAATATCTGGCTCAGATTCTTTGTCTAGATGGATTGTTTTAGCATAGCATCCACCTTCAAAGTTGAAGATTCCGTTATCATCCCAACCATGTTCGTCATCACCAATAAGGAGACGTTTAGGGTCTGTTGATAAAGTAGTCTTTCCTGTTCCTGAAAGACCAAAGAAGATTGCTGTGTTTTTACCATCTAAATCTGTGTTTGCGGAGCAATGCATAGAAGCAATATTCTTAAGTGGTAGGTAATAGTTCATCATGCCGAATATACCCTTCTTCATTTCTCCACCGTACCATGAGTTAACAATAACTTGCTCGCGGCTTGTAAGATTAAACATTACAGCTGTCTCTGAGTTTAGTCCTAATTCCTCATAGTTTTCTACCTTAGCTTTAGAAGCATTGTAAACAACAAAATCTGGCTCAAAGGTCTCAAGTTCTTCAGCTGTAGGTTTAATGAACATGTTGGTAACAAAGTGAGCTTGCCATGCTACTTCAACAATAAAACGAATTGACATACGTGTGTCTTCGTTGGCACCACAAAATGCGTCTACAACAAAAAGTCTTTTGTTAGAAAGCTCTTTTATTGCAAGATCTTTTACTGTGTCCCAAGTTTCTGTTGTAGCTGGCTTGTTGTCATTCTTGAATTCATCTGAAGTCCACCAAATAGTATCTTTTGAAACATCATCCATTACTGTGAACTTATCTTTAGGAGAACGTCCTGTGTATACACCAGTCATTACGTTAACAGCACCAAGTTCACTTACTTGTCCTCTTTCAAAGCCTTCAAGTTCAGGTTTTGTCTCCTCCTTAAATAATAGATCGTAAGAAGGGTTGTGCACAATTTCAGTTGTTCCAGAGATACCATACTTGCTTAAATTGATTTTTGCCATGTTATTATTCAACCTCTTTCCTTTTATGATAATAATTTAATTAATGCTTACAAATGCAGGAGGAATAGCATTCTTATAAAAGGTAAAAATGTGAAACATTCCTCACCATAATTATACATGAATCACAGGGGAAATCAATAAGAGATTTGAAAAGAATATTATATTTAATGAAACCTTTTGTAAACTGTCATTATTCTATTAAATATAAGAATTTATTAAGGTTTAAAATTTTAACCCTTTGCTTTTTTATATGGAGATTGTATAATGGTGAGTAATTAGAAGATTGTTTATAACCTAGGAGGAAAATTAATGAGTAAACCAACGTATTATATTACAACACCAATTTATTATCCAAGTAATAAATTGCATATAGGCCATTCTTATACAACAGTAGCAGCAGATGCTATGGCAAGATATAAACGACTAAGAGGCTATGACGTCATGTTCCTAACAGGAACAGATGAACATGGACAAAAAATTGAAAGACGGGCACAAGAAGAAGGTGTTACGCCCATTCAATTTGTAGATGGCATTGTAGATTGGATAAAAGAGTTATGGGAAACCATGGATATCACGTATGATCAGTTTATCCGTACAACAGATAGCAATCACAAAGAGGCTGTTCAGAAGATATTTAAAATATTATATGATAAAGGTGACATTTATAAGAGCACTTATGAGGGATTGTACTGCACCCAATGTGAAACTTTTTATACAGATCATCAACTTGTGGACGGTAATTGCCCAGATTGTGGCCGTGGGGTTGAGGAAGTTAAAGAAGAGTCTTATTTCTTTAAGTTATCCAAATATCAAGATGCGCTTATTAAGCATATTGAAGAAAATCCTGAGTTTATCAAACCAGAATCACGAAAAAATGAAATGTTAAATAACTTTTTACGCCCAGGTCTTGAAGATCTATGTGTATCTAGAACGTCTTTTAAATGGGGAATCCCAGTAGAGTTTGACCCAGGACATGTGGTATATGTTTGGATTGATGCATTATCTAACTATATATCAGCACTTGGCTATTTAACCCAAGAAGATGAGAGATATAAAAAATATTGGCCTGCAGATGTACATTTAGTAGGTAAGGAAATTGTAAGATTCCATAGTATTATTTGGCCAGCGCTTTTAATGGCATTAGATCAGCCATTACCGAAACAAATTTTTGGGCATGGATGGCTTGTTATTGATGGCGGTAAAATGAGTAAATCTGTCGGGAATGTAGTGGACCCTAAGGTTTTAGTTGATCGGTACGGCAGCGATGCGATTCGTTATTTCCTCTTAAGGGAAATTGCATTTGGGCAAGATGGTAACTTTACCAATGAAGCCCTTATTACCCGTATGAATTCAGACCTTGCCAATGACTTTGGTAACTTAGTTTCTCGTAGTGTGGCTATGATTGAGAAGTATTTTGGCGGAACTTTACCTGCTGAGCAGGAAGCGAATGAGTTAGATCCACAGGTACAAGAGTTAGTAAAAGACGCTATTGTTAAAGTCGAGGCTCATATGGAGAAGTTATTATTTAATGATGCCTTAAGTGATATGTGGGTGATTGTAAGAAGACTTAATAAATATATAGATGAAACAATGCCATGGGTTTTAGCCAAAGATGAGGCAAACAATGCGAAACTCGCAAATGTGCTATATACATTAGTAGAGGGTATTAGAATTGTAAGTGTTATGATTCAACCCTTTATGCCCCAAACACCAGGGAAAGTATGGGAGCAGTTAGGAATTGAGGCAGGAGAACTTACAACGTGGGACTCTATTCAAAAGTGGGGTGTTATTTCTAAAACCCTTACTGTGAAAAAAGGAGAGATCATTTTTCCGCGTATTGATATTAAAAAAGAATTAGCAGAGCTTGAAGAAAGTGTAAGCAAAGCAAAAGAGGAAAAAGTTGTACAAAGTGAAAAAGTCGTAAAGGCTGAAAAGGTTGAGGAAGTTGCTGAGGTTAAAGAAATTACAATTGATGAGTTCTTTAAATCAGAGCTTAAGATAGGTGAAGTTTTAGAATGTGAACGTGTCCCTAAAGCCGATAAGCTTTTAGTTTCTAAAATTAGAATTGGTAGTGAAGTACGTCAAATTGTATCAGGTATAGCTCAGTACTACACACCTGAGGAATTTGTAGGTAAGAAAGTTGTTGTTGTAACAAACTTAAAGCCTGTAAAACTACGTGGTTTATTATCAGAAGGAATGGTTCTTTGTGCTTCTGATAATGAAGGCAATTTGGTTGCGGTTGGACCACTGGGTAATATTAAAGATGGATCTTTGGTAAAATAGTGTTCGCCGCATTAGGTTGGTAGGATAGATCCCGCCAGGCATCTCTTATCTAGTAAGATAAAGGATGCCTAGCGGGATCTATTCCTACCAACCATTGCGTTGGAGGGGACGATTCACGGGTGACAGATCTGGAACGAAGATCTAGAGCGAAGACCTGGAGTAGAAAGTATATGAGTATTATTGGGAAAGGGGTGCGGGTATGATTAAGCATATTGTAATGTGGAAGATAAAAGGGGATACGGGGCACGGTAGTAAAGAGGAAGTTATGGAGAAAATGAAAATAGAATTAGAGGGTTTAAAAGAAAAGATTGAAGATATTGTAGAGATAGAAGTTGGTATTAACTTTGAACCTTCAGAGATGGCTTATGATGTAGTCCTTTATTCTGTATTTAAGAATCAAGAAGGATTGGAGAGATATCAGAAGCATCCAGCTCATCAGAGGGTGGCTAATGAATTGGTACGTCAAGTTAGTGGTGGGCGGGTTGTAGTAGATTATTTAATATAAATATTAATCTCCGTTGATGAATACAAGTATAGTAGGGAAATTATATGACTATGGTGTATTTTAGGGGAGGTTTATAAAATGCTTAGGCAGACATTTAATATTTTAAGCATTGATGGTGGGGGACTAAGAGGGGTTTATGCTGCAGCTATACTCTCTAAAATACAGGAAGAACTAGGGATTAACTATATAGAGGAATTTGATTTAATAGCTGGGACTAGTACAGGGGCTATTATTGCAGCAGGATTAACCGTAAATGTTCCACCGAGTACTATAGTCAATATATATAAGGAACAGGGCAGCTTTATATTTAAAAAACCTTTTTGGAGTGGGCTAATAACCCCTAAATATGATAGTACAAGGTTAAAGCAGGTACTAGATGAAGTGTTTGGAGATCAAACTTTTAGTGACGTAAAAACAGGCCTTATGGTTACGGCGACTAATGTATCTGATGGCATGCCGTGGGTTTTTAAGTCTTTATATAATGAAAGGTTGAAAAGGGATGAAGGTGTCAAACTTGCAGATGCAGTTTTAGCATCTTGCTCGGCACCACTTTATTTTAATCCTTTTGATCATAATGAGCAATTATTGGCAGATGGCGGATTATGGGCAAATAATCCGGCCTTAGCTGCTTTGGTAGAAGCCTTAGGACACAATATAGATGTGAAAAGATATAAAATAAGGCTTTTATCCATTGGAACAGGTATTAGTGTCAAGCATTATCCTATAGAGTGGATAGCAAAAGAATGGGGAGCTACTAGGTGGGGGATAGGTCTTATAGATATTATCTTTAATATGCAATCCTTTAGTATAGAAAAGTATTTAAATACGATTATGAATAAAGATCATTATGTGCGTATTAACTTTGAAGTAGATGGAAGTTTGGCCATAGATGATATAAAAACAATAGACACCCTTATAGAAAAAGGTGTAAATGACTTTTATAACTATAGAATAAAGATTAAAAATCTCTTAGAAAAATAGCTCTAACAAAAGGATAACTCGAAAAAGGTAAAAAAAAGAGGTTTTTTTATAAGAGAAATAAGGTATAATAATAAAGAAGAATAAAAAAAGTAGTATTAAAGTACGAAACACAACATATAAAGGGTGACTAGGAATGGCAAGAACAGAAAGAAGACAAAGGAAAAAGGGGATAAGTCCAGGAATATTTCTTACGATGATGGTAATATTTGCAGGACTATCCTTTACGATGCTATGGTCTTTACAAGTAAAAGCAAGTGAAGTTCAGAAAACGGAGCAAATTTTACAAATAGAGCAACAGCAAAATAAAGAATTGCAATTAACCATAGAGAAGATGCAAAAAGAAAATGAAGAAACAAAACAGCAAATGGAACAATTAAAAAAAGAAGTTGAGGAATTAGAACTTAAAAATCTTAGTAAAGCACAAAATGAGAAGGAAGCTACCCTCAAGATTGCTTATTTGACATTTGATGATGGGCCTTCGGGGAACACTCCAAAAATCCTTGATATCTTAAAAGAAAAGAATATTCCAGCTACATTTTTTGTAGTTGGAAATCAAGAGATGAAAGCAACTTATAAACGTATTGTAGATGAAGGCCATACATTAGGTAATCACACATATGGTCATGACTATAAAGGGATTTACAAATCGACAGAAACATTTTTTGCAGATGTCGAGAAATTAAATGATTTATTAGAAGAAACAACAGGTCAACGTTCTAAGATTTTAAGATTTCCAGGTGGCTCTAACAATACGGTTAGCAGGCATGCTGGTGGTAAAGGTATTATGAATATAATGACACAAGCTGTTTTAGAAGAAGGATATCGCTATTTTGACTGGAATGTAGATTCCCAAGATGCATCTAAAGCAAAGCAAAGTAAAGATGTCATTGTTAAATCTGTTCTTAGTGGCGCGAATCATACCAATAAAGCAGTTATTTTAATGCATGATGCACCTGCTAAAACAACGACTGTAGATGCATTACCTGAAATTATTGATGGCCTAACGCAAAAAGGATTTATATTTAGAGGCCTTGATATGAACGCACCAGCAGTTCAATTTTAGCAAGTTCAATTCTAACCAATATAAAAGATAATTAAAAGCGTCACTCATAGGAGTGACGCTTAGTTTATGCATAAAATTAAGAGTTAAAAGAGCCTAAGGCTTGCGAATATCGCTAAGGAAGAATAAGGCAAGAGTTCCAGGTCCTGAATGTGAGCCAACAGTAGTACCTACCATAGAAATAATCACATCTTTTAAAGGAACAGTTTCTCGGATTAAAGCCTCTAATTGTTTAGCTTCTTCTAAACAATCCCCATGACTTATAAAAATAGTTTGATCTTCAGGAGATTGGATATGTTTTTGTAACATGTCTACTAGATTGCGAATAGCTTTTTTTCGTCCTCTTGCTTTCTCATACGGTAGTAACTCTCCAGCATCATTAACAAAAAGAAGGGGTTTAATATTCAGTAAGGACCCCACAAAAGCAGAAGCGCCTGAAAGACGGCCACCGCGTTTTAAGTGCTCTAAATCATCTACGGTAAAAAGATGAGAAACCTTTAGTTTATTGTTTTCAATCCAGTTAACAATATCTTCTTTGGATTTTCCTTGTTTTCGCATTTCAGAAGCATAATGTACCAGTAGGCCAAGACCACTAGAGACGGATAAGGTATTTATGATACTAATATTCGCTGCAGGATATTTTTCAAGTACTTCCTCTTTAGCAATGCTCGCACTATTGTATGTGCCACTTAAGGCAGAGGATAGTCCTATATAAATAATAGAATCACCATTTTTAACATGTTTAAGAAAGCTTTCAGTAAAACTGTGGGTATTAACTTGTGATGTGCTAGTTGTTTCACCTGTTCGTAGGTAGCCATAGAAATCCTCATATGTTAGGGTTTCACCTAGATCATCTAATACTTCTTTATCATTCATTAAGACAGTAAGACCTAAAAAATCAATATTATTATCCCTAATATATGATAAGGGTAAATCGCATGTAGAATCAGTTAATAGTATGATAGCCATAATTTAGTAAACCTCCTCATTAATAATTCTGTATATGTGATTCAATATAAGGTGTGTTTAGTATATTATTAAACAAAACTAAGTTTAACCCTTTTATAAAAAATCAAATGATAATAGTAATTTGACACAAGGTGTTATATACATATTGACAATAGCTTATAATCAGTATAATCTAGTAAGAAGGTTGTAAATTAAGTAATCTAAAACAGGGAGGTCATATATGAGTTCTACAATGAAGGGAATAGGATTTTCAGGAATAAAAAATAAACAATCATGGGATGACCTTGTGGCGGATGTGTTAAATGAGCCTTCCCGTACATTTATGCGAAAATATGAAGACGATAAAGTCGTTATGGAATATTACAAGGAGTACAGTGAAAAAGTATATTTACTTGTAAGGGTAGCTTTAGGTGAGGGAAACAAGGAAGAGAAAAAGCCTAAGGTTTATATTGAGGAATGTGAGCCATATGTAGAGGCGACATATACTTTAGAAATACAAGATTTGGATATAGAAGATACAGAGGATGAATTTATCTTTTATGTCGTATGTGAAGATGTAGGAACAGGTATGCAAATTGTATTTTGGCTGCAAAATGTAATCGAGTACTTAGATTGTATGGAAGATGAGGCCATTGATTATACAGGTGCCCGTATAGTCGGTATCGGTAGTGAAGGAACTATTGTACTTCCTATTGAAAAAGGGGACGACGATGCTGAGTATGAAAATACGGAGCGGGAATACCTGCGTGCTATGCTACAAAGGGCAAAAGCCGGTGATGAAGAAGCCATTGAGATGTTAGAAAATGAAGAAGAGCAGCTAGATGAACAGTTAAAAGAAAGGCTCCGCAGAGAAGACTTTTTAACTGTAATGGATGGCTACTTTCTTCCAGCTACTAACGTTGAAGCTACCTATGCAATACTCGGAACGATTAAAGAACTAGAAATCAGGGAAAACAGTAAAACAAAAGAAAAAATGTACTGGATGTATATAGATGTCAATGGAATGTTTGTTGAGGTCATTATAAATATGGAAGATTTAGTAGGCAAGCCATCTATAGGTATGAGATTTATGGGTACATGCTGGATGCAAGGGACTGTGGAATTCGAATAGTGAGGTGTTTAGAATGATTTATGACAGAGTTAAGAATATAGAGCAATATAAAGGCATAAGTAAAAATTTAGATAGGGCAATTGCGTTTTTAAGTACAATAGATTCTCAAGAATTGAGTGATGGAAAAAATGAGATTGATGGAAAAAATGTCTTTGCAAATGTTATGTATTATGATACAAAAGATATAGAGGATGGTGTTAAAGAAGCCCACAAAGTCTATATCGACATACATTACATGATAAGTGGGAAAGAACAAATTCTCATTTCGGATATTAGTGAACTAGAAATCGTAGGAGAATACCTAGAAGAAAAGGATTGCGCATTTTATGCAGGACAAATGAAAACTGCCTGTATCCTTCAAGATGACTATTTTGTCATTTGCTTTCCTAATGATGGTCATACACCAGCTATAAAAATAGATAACAATGAACAGGTGAAGAAAATGGTTATTAAAGTAAGGGTTTAGTTCTTATGGATATTTCACTTCATAAAAACTACTTGACTAAAAAGCTGATTTCACATAATATATAAAGGGTAATAAGTAAAATGTTTCCGTAGCTCAGCAGGATAGAGCGCTCCCCTCCTAAGGGAGAGGCCGTGAGTTCGAATCTCGCCGGGAACATTTGTAATAGAGAATAAAGAGGGTACCACCAAACTATGAATGTAGTGAGTGGTACTCTCTTTATTTTTTCTAGTCTTCCTACCAACTATAACTAGGAACTAATAGAATAGACTTTACGTCTAAGTAATAAGAATATATAATTAATTTAAAGGAGATGAGTGTTATGAAGGGGAAATTTAAAAACATATTACTGATAGTCTTTATAATTGGTATATTAGTAACAGGATGTGCTTCGGGTAAGAAGAGTCATACAGCAGAATCCCAAAGTGCACCTATGGAGGACTTTGGGAACCGGGAGGAAATAGCTGAGGACACAGGGGACTATGAAGACTCTATGGTAGCAGGTGAAGTTGGATTTGGCCAGGAGACCCCAAAAAGAAATACAAACCAAAAGTTAATACACAGGGCTAGCATGAATGTTGAAATCGTAGAAAAATTAGAGCCTATTATGGTGTCTATCCAAAACTTTGTAGAGGGTCATGATGGCTACATTGAAAATATGGAACAATATAGGAGTGGTTACGATCCTATAACACAGGAACAACTAGAAGCAGTTTTTCTGAAAATTAGAATCCCTCACGAACATTACAACAAGGCACTACAAACCATAGCAGATTTGGGAACGGTTGTTAATAAAAATCGTAGTGTTGAAGACGTAACGATACAGTATAGTGACATTGAAAGTACCTTGAAAATGTATAAAGTAGAGCAAGATAGATTGCTTAAAATGCTAGAAAATGACACAACAGATGTTAAAGATATGATTGAAATAGAAAAGAGACTAAGTGAAGTAAGGGTTGAATTAGAAAAGCAAGAATCAGCAAGACGTGGACTAGAGTCTCAAATTAATTATGATACAATTGAACTTGAGATGCGAGAAGTCAGAAGAGTAAGTGATGATGGTATTAGGAAAACCTTTGGAAGCCGCGTTAAAACAGCACTTAGAGATTCTATTGATGGGGTTATTATATTTTTCCAAACCCTTGTATTAATTGCCACATATATGGCAATACCTATAACTATAATCGTTATTATTTTTGGAACAGCATATATGATAGTCACAAAAATAATAAAACGAAAAAAGAATAAATTAGCTTCCAAAAATGAAAACAATGCAGACTAAATAGCGATATGATATACTAGGTGTAATTGATTTAAATTATTATCTAACAGGGGGAAGACTATGAAAGTACCATACCTAATGACACCGGGACCTACACAGGTACGTGAAAACATAAGACTGGCAAGAGCACAAGAATGCACAAATCCAGATATTGATGTTAATTTTTATGAGTTTTACAAAGAAACTTGTTTGCATATAGGAGAATTTTTAAAAACCAAAGAAGATGTTTTTATTTTATCAGGTGAAGGCATTCTTGGACTTGAAGCAGCATGTGCTTCTTTAACAGAACAAGGAGATCGGGTATTGGTTCTTGACAATGGCATTTTCGGAGAAGGATTTGCAGACTTTGTGACCATGTACGGCGGAGAAGCTGTACTATTTAAAAGTGACAGGACTAAAGCCATTGATGCGAATGACTTAAGAGAATTCCTAGAGAAGGATCATAACTTTAAGTATGCAACAATCGTTCATTGCGATACACCATCAGGCGTGCTTAATCCTATGGGTTTAATATGTCCTTTACTTAAAGAGTATAATATTATAACTGTGGTAGACAGTGTTGCGGCTATGGGCGGTGAACCACTACTAACAGATGAATGGCAAATAGATATAGCCCTTGGGGGCTCTCAGAAGTGCGTATCTGCGCCTCCAGGGCTAACACTTCTTAGTATTAGCCAGGATGCATGGCTTGCTATGGAAAACAGAAAAACACCCATTGCTTCATACTACTGCAACTTGTTAATATGGAAAGATTATTATAAGAATAAGTGGTTCCCGTATACAATGCCAATTAGTGATATACAAGGTTTGCGTGTTGCCATTGATAATATATTAGAAGAAGGATTAGAAAACATGCAAGACAGGCATGCCCGAGTAGCAGCGTATACAAGAGAACGATTGCAAGAAGCAGGCTTAGAGTTGTATTTAGAAAGTGGATTTTCTAACACGGTAACAGTGGTTAAAGTTCCAGATACGATTAATGGAGGCCAATCCTTATTAGATTATATGAGGGAACAATATAATATTATGGTCGCAGGTAGCTTTGGATACTTACAAAACAAGGTCATTAGAATAGGCCATATGGGTGAAAATGCATATATGGGCAAGGTTAAAATTACCATAGACACGTTGATAGAAGCAGTTGAAAGTTTTAAAAAGCTTTAAGGGGAAAATAGCTTCTGAAAATAGCTTCTTATTGAAGCTTTTTTTCATGTAAAGGAAGTTTGTATAGATCAATATAATGATTTTGAAAGGAAATATAATATGTCAAAAATAGTAGTACTAGCTGAAAAGCCTTCAGTGGGAAGAGATATAGCAAGAGTATTAAACTGCAACAAAAAGGGCAATGGATTTATAGAAGGAGATAAATATATTGTAACATGGGCATTAGGTCATTTGGTGACACTAGCAGACCCAGAATGCTATGGAGATAAATATAAGACGTGGAACATAGAAGACCTGCCAATTATTCCTGGGCAGATGAAAACTGATGTCATACAACAAAGTAGTAGACAATATAACGCAGTCAAAACCCAACTCCTTAGAAAAGATGTCAGTGAAATCATTATTGCCACAGATGCGGGACGTGAAGGAGAACTCGTGGCAAGATGGATTATAGAAAAAGCAAAAGTTAAAAAGCCTATGAAGCGTCTTTGGATTTCTTCAGTGACAGATAAGGCTATTAAAGAAGGGTTTTCAAAATTACGTCCTGCCAAAGAATTTGAAAACTTATACGCCTCAGCAGTTGCAAGATCTGAAGCAGACTGGGTTGTAGGTATTAATGCAACAAGAGCATTAACGTGCAAACATAACGCTCAACTATCATGTGGCCGGGTTCAAACACCTACAGTGGCTATGATTGCCCAGAAAGAAGAAGAAATTAGAAAGTTTAAATCAAAAGAGTTTTATGGTATTACAGCCATAGCAGGAAATATAAAACTTACATGGCAAGATAAACAAACGAAAGATATAAAAACCTTTAACCAAGATTATTGTGATGGGCTTGTAAAATCCTTAGGGTCAAAACAAGCAAAGGTTATAGACGTAGAAAAATCTTTAAAGAAAACCTATGCACCAAGACTTTATGATTTAACAGAACTTCAAAGAGACGCTAATAAGATGTTTAATTTTTCTGCAAAAGATACATTATCTATTATGCAGACACTTTATGAACGTCATAAAGTCCTAACTTATCCAAGAACGGATGCAAGATATATTTCCACAGATATTATTGAAACACTAGGAGAGAGAGTAAGGGCATGCCAAATAGGGCCTTATGCTAAACTGGCTAGTAAGATACTAAGAGCACCTATTAAAGGGAATAACAGATTTGTAGATAATGCTAAAGTATCTGACCACCATGCTATTATTCCAACAGAAGAATCACCTGATTTTAGATCTTTTAATGATCGTGAACGAAAGATATATGATTTAGTTGTTAAAAGATTCTTATCCGTATTATATCCAGCCTTCGAATATGAGCAAACAACCATTAAAGCAGATATAGGTGGTGAAATATTTGTTGCAAGAGGAAAAAGAGTTATTGCCCAAGGTTGGAAAGAAGTATATGAAAATAAATATGCCGACGATGAAGAGACAATAGAGGAGCAAAGCCTTCCAGTTGTTACTAAAGGGGATGTGTTAACTGTATCTCATATTACTAAAACAACCGGGAAAACAAGTCCACCGGCACCCTTTAATGAAGCAACCCTTTTATCAGCTATGGAAAATCCAACAAAATATATGGATAGCCAAGATAAAGAGTTAATTAAAACTATAGGGGAAACAGGTGGTCTTGGAACTGTAGCTACTCGTGCAGACATAATAGAAAAATTATTTAATTCCTTTTTGCTTGAAAAAAGAGGTAAGGATATTTGGGTTACATCTAAAGGCAAGCAGTTACTTGAACTGGTTCCAGAAGGACTTAAGTCCCCTACCCTTACGGGAGAGTGGGAGCAAAAGCTTAGTGCAATTGCTAAAGGAACATTAAAGAAAGATGTTTTTGTTCGTGAAATGGAGAATTATGCAAGAGAAGCAGTGAAAGAAATTAAAGACAGCACTGATAAATTTAAGCATGATAACATGACCACAACAAGATGTCCAGACTGTAATAAATTTATGCTTTCGGTAAATGGTAAAAGAGGAAAGATGCTCGTATGCCAGGATAGGGAATGTGGAAGCAGGAAGATGATTTCTAAGACAACAAATTCGAGGTGTCCAAATTGTCGTAAAAAGTTAGAACTACGTGGTGAAGGGGAAGGGCAAATATTTGTATGCGTTTGTGGCCATAGAGAAAAGCTATCATCCTTTAACCAACGTAAGCAAAAAGAAGGTAATAGACTCTCGAAAACAGAAGTATCTAAATATATGGGGAATCAAAAGAAAAAAGAGGAAGGGTTTGGATCTGCGTTTGATGATGCCTTCTCAAATCTTAAGTTCTAAATAGTTAGAGGTAGAGTGGACAAAGGAGAATTATTAATGCAAAAACAAAGAGAATTATTAAAGCAGTATTTTGGCTATGATAACTTTAGGGATGATCAAGAAGCACCTATACAAAGCATTCAAAACGGGCAAGATACGGTGACAATAATGCCGACGGGTGGGGGAAAATCTATATGTTTTCAAATTCCAGCGTTAATGGCAGATGGTATTTCCATGGTAATATCCCCTTTAATTTCACTTATGAAAGATCAAGTAGATGCACTTAACAATGTAGGTATTGCCGCAACCTATATTAATAGCTCATTATCTCATAAGGAAACGCAGGAAAGATTATGGGACATGCAACAAGGCAATACCAAGCTAATTTATGTAGCCCCAGAAAGACTAGACTCGGAGGACTTTCAGCAAGCATTAGCCCAGTGTCATGTGAGTCATTTTATTATAGATGAGGCCCATTGCGTATCACAATGGGGACACGATTTTAGGCCTAGTTATCAAAGGATCCCATCTTTTATTAAGTGGTTACCCAGAAGACCTATTGTATCCGCCTTTACAGCAACAGCCACAGATATTGTTCGTGAAGATATAATCAGGTTATTAGAACTTCAAGACCCTAATGTCTATGTAAGCAGCTTTAACCGCCCTAACTTGAGCCTTAATGTATTAAGAGGAGAGAATCGAAATGACTTTATCCAAAAGTATGTGATGACTCGTCCCAATGAGTCAGGAATTATCTATACTTCAACCAGGAGAGAAGCGGAAAGCATATATGAACTTCTTTTAAAGCAAAATCATTCTGTCGGCTTATACCATGCAGGTTTAAGTGAGATAGAAAGAAGTCAGACCCAAGAAGATTTTGCTTATGATAAGATTCATATTATGATTGCTACCAATGCTTTTGGCATGGGAATTGACAAATCAAATATACGTTACGTTATGCACTATAACCTCCCCAAAAATATTGAAGCTTACTATCAAGAGATAGGAAGAGCCGGGCGAGATGGAGAGCCAAGTGAGTGTTATTTGTTTTTTAGTGCTAATGATATACAAACACAACGGTATTTCATAGAAAATAAGGATGTAGAGGATGATCGAAGGGAAGCTGAGTATGACAGCCTAGCAAAGCTCGTAGATTATTGCTATATTAATACATGCCTTAGAAAATATGTACTAGAATATTTTGGTGAAGAAAATGTACCAGAAGAATGTGGCAATTGTAGTAGCTGCAATGACCAAGGTGAATTAGTGGAGATGACAGTAGAAGCCCAAAAAATATTATCCTGTGTTGTGCGTATGAAAGAAAGATTTGGCGTTAAACTGGTTGCAGAAGTACTGAGTGGTTCTAACAATCAAAGGGTAAGACAGTTTAATTTTAATAAGCTCTCTACCCATGGCATTATGGGAACTCAAACTATTAAAGAAATTACAGATACCATTAATAAACTCATAGCAGATCAGTATTTGCAAGTAACAAGGGATGGCTATCCAGTTGTAAAGTTAGCGCCCAAAGCCGTGGGTGTCTTGAAAAACGAAGAAAAGGTATATATGAAGGTTAATAAAGTACAAAACGTGGCAAGTGTGCATTATGATACGACATTATTTGAGAAGCTACGAAGCCTTCGTTTAGAACAGGCACAAAAAGAACATGTACCACCCTATATTATTTTTGAAGATACAGCTTTAATCGATATGAGTAAATATATGCCAATAACATCTGAACATTTTTTAATGATGAAAGGTGTTGGAACCAAGCGATATGAAAAATATGGGGAAAGATTTCTAAATGTTATTCAGGAATATGTAGAAGAACAACAAATTATACCGAAAGCTCCGGTGGTAGATAAAAAAGGAAGTAGTAAGGGAAGAGGAACTAAAAAGACTCATCTTATAACATATGATCTGTATTACGGAGAAGGCAAGTCTATTAAAGAAATAGCAATAGAACGGGAACTACAAGTTCAGACAATACAAGGACATTTGTTAATATGCAAAACTAAAGAAGACATGGCAGTAGATCTAGATGAATTTATAGAAAAGGAATTTGAAGAACAGATTATAGAAACCGTAAAGGAAATGGGATTGGGTTCATTGAAAGCAATTAAAGAACAATTACCAAAGGATGTAACCTATTTCATGATTCGTGCAGTGTTATGCAAGCATGATATAACCGCATGAGGTATCAAGGGTTAAAAATTAGCCCTTACAAGCAAAACCTTGACAAAAAGCACAAATAGTTTACAATATACTTAGTACAATAAAAATTGAGAACAATAATGTTTTGGAGGGATAGAATTGGCTATAGCAACACTAACCGCGATTGAGCGTAACGATGCAGCAAAGAAATTAAGAAGAGAAGGATTTACACCAGGCGTAATATACGGATTTGGACATGAAGAAGGAAGACCAGTTCAATTTAAGGCATCAACACTTTTAGCAACTATCAAAAAAAATGGTACAAATGCAAGAGTTAATGTTGAAGTTGACGGAAAAGGCGAATACGGTGCTATTAAGGAAGTTCAACTTCACCCAGTAACAAACCAAATTAGACACATTGATATTCAAGTGTTTAGTAAAGAAGACATTGTAAAATTAACAGTGCCTATTCACTATACTGGTGCAGATGAGTTAAGAGTTAAGAGATTTGTAGTGGGAACACTTATGAATGAAATTGAGATTACAGGACCTGCTATGAACATACCACAATCTCTAGCAATCGATCTTTCAGAGAAATCAGCTGGAGATGTAATTACTGTAGCAGACTTAGGTATTAATGAAGACCTTAAGATATCTGGAGAAATGACAGATACTTTAGTAACGATTACAGAAGCAGTTGCAGAGCCAGACGCAGAAACAGACGAAGCAGAAGCAGTAGTAACTGAGGAAAAAACAGAAGAAGCATAAATATCAAATTAATTTGATACCATAATGCAAAATTAAGGAGTCATGATTTAGGCACAAATACTGTGGCCGAGGTTATGGCTTTTTTTATTGCCTAACATGGGTAGTATTTAATGGTATGTGGCAGGATAAAAACAACATTACAAATAGATAAAAAGTAATTAGTTTTAAAAAAGGGTTGACAGGGGCAGGGTGATAGTATAGTATTTAACCTTGTCGTCACACAAATGAGTCAACCTCATAAGGACAAATTTTCAAATGCGAAGATTAATAAAATGAGTTGACAAGCAGTATTGAAGTGTGATATACTAATTAAGTACTTGTTTCGCAAGAAGCAAATACAATTTTGAACTTTGAAAACAAAATAGCAACAGCAAGAATTCGGTCTGTCAACTTAAGCTTTGGGGCTTTAATGAGACGACCAACACATGAAATCAATTCTTAAAAGAAACAAACTTGAGAGAGCAATCAA
>DUUM01000196.1 GCA_012841565.1 Candidatus Epulonipiscium sp.
AGCCTTCTTTGCTGATGAAACCTGAAGGAAGTGCTAAAAGAAAAAATGGATTAGTACGTTTTAAGTTTTCATGTCCCAAGGTAAAATGGGTTAAAGGCGATAATAATAAATATAAACGCCAATGTTACTGTGAAAATCCTTGCACAACGTCTTCTTGTGGGAGAATGTTCTACATCTATCCAGAAAAGGACCTTCGTGCTTATCCTGGAACCCTTCGCGGCACTGATATATGGCATGAAACCTATAAAATACGCTCTGTTGTAGAACAATCCATCAACCATTTTAAAGAGAGTTTCTGTATTGCTGGTCGTAAAACTCAAAATGCAAAAACACTTCATGCAGATTTACTATTGGCAGGAATCACACAATTAATAACAGTTGTTCTCGCTGATAAAATCGATAAGCACCAGTATATTAGAAGTTTAAAACCACTCACTGCATAAGTATTGTTTTTTAGAAGAATTCAATACCTTTATTTTGTGTGCCCATTTTTAGGAATATAGCTATCTTATTTAGGCAGCCTTAATCTGCAAGATTCATCTTTTATTTTTTCATTTTAAAAGGGTAGTTTCGCAATTACCTATTTGTTCCATAGAATCAATGCTTATACACACAGAACGGTTGGGCTGAGGAAAACACTTAAAATATTTTATTTTATATTTTAACTTCTTCTTGATTTGTATTTTAAAATAAAAAAAGCAGCTCTCTGCCGAGAGCTACTTAACATATCGCTTTAGTTCTTCATAGAAGTTTTCCCGAGTTCCAGCAAGTAAAACAACGACTTTGTTGCCTTCTACTTCACTGATTGTATAAGCAATTTCATAATTGATACCTTTATATTTAACATCCAAACCATAGATGCCAGATAAGTCTCCACGTTTTGGTTGCCCAATATAAGGGTTGACGCTAATATCTTGGAAGACTTTTGCGTATGCAGACCTTAGCGGTTTTTCTTTTATCTTTTTAAAGAATCTCTCAGCGGCGGAACTAAATAGTATTTCATACATAACTAATTATCTGAGCCGAAGATATCATCTAAATTAGCTGCAGGTTTCTCTCCAGCAACAATAGCATCGGCTTCCTCTAGCATATTAGTAACAGCTGCTTTAATATTGCCGCTTTGCACTTCAAATTGGTTAATTAATTCATCACCAGAATATCCTTGATTAACGAGATCTTTTAATATTTCAACGGAAAATTCAGTCGTTCCCCTATGAGATGGCCTGATTATAATCGCACCATCTTCCAAAGAACACTCCACCTCAGTATTAAGGTCTAAATGCTTGTAAAACTGTAATGGTATAGTGATTTGGCGTTTTTTAGAAACACTGATTGTCTTTCTTTTCATAGTAACACTCTCCAAAGTAGCCATAGATAGAACCTCCTTAATAGTATATGCAAAACAATATTGATATATCCTTGTATTCTCATAACCATTATAACAAGGAAACAAGGATATATCAATATCCGAGAGACTAACTTATGAAAACTGACAAAGGTTAGAAAAAATGCCCTGATGCAGTAGATACGGTGAACCGTACCATAAGTAGCGGAGCATTAGGCTGTAAGCCATATGTGCTAAGGGTATAGGGTTTTATATTATCATTAAATATAGAAAATCAGACTAAGATTAAGAGTAATGGCATTAATTTTGCTATTGCTCTTTTTTTAGGTGGATGGGTTTAATAATATAAGTTGCTTGCTTAGAAGGGAGTATTTTCAATGGGGGGATTTAATGAACCTTACATTAGCATGAGTTGAATTATAAGTTAGGATTTTAAATTATTAATAGAACGTTTTATAGGGAGAGGAATAATATGGTATAGAAAGGAGCTGATGTGATGAGAGTACCTGGAAACAATAGTCCAGATGGACAGAATTTATATAATGAATGTAACAACATGATGCATTACCATGTTGTATTAACAATGCAAGATGGAAGTCAATTAGATGGTATTATTGAAAGTGTTGAACCTACATCTGTTAATGTTCTTGTTGGTGAGGATGCTGTATATAGAGAAGATATGCAGAGGCAATATGCTAATCCTAGAAGGTTTAGAAGATTTAGGCGCAGAAATTTTTCACTTGCCGATTTGTTAGCATTAGCATTATTACCGTATCCGTATTATGCGCCACCATATTCTTACTATCCTTATTATCCTTATTCCTATTAAAGTGAGAAGCTAAAGAATAAAGCTAAAGTAGTCTACAGTGGCTACAACAATAACTGAGATAGTATCTGATATTGGCAATATATTAATATCTAATAAGACTTAACGAAACCAGAAACTTAAAGTTTCTGGTTTTTTATGTGCGCCCAGCATGGACGCAAACTAGTCGGTGAAAGACCGATACAAAGTATAGCCGTATACCGAACGGTACGTACGGTGGTGTAAGAGGTCGGATAATCATTTTGTTATGTAAGTACTTCTAAAATCAATAAAACTATAATTCAAGGATTTAAAATGATCTGATGCAGTAGATACGGTGAACCGTACCATAAGTAACCAGGCATTCGGCTGTAGGCTATATATGGTAAGAGTTTAGTCGTGTTTTACTAAATGGTTATATTAAGTAAGTGAGATGTTTAGAAGCAGGGGGTTCGATGCCC
>DUUM01000197.1 GCA_012841565.1 Candidatus Epulonipiscium sp.
GAAGTCAAACAGAGGAAAAAAGAAGGGATTTTCAAGTTGCTATCAAGTATGCAGATGCCCTAGCTATCAGCAAGGGGACTGGAGAATCTTTGGAAGAAGTATTGATAAAGTTAAAAGATGCAGGTGCCAATGCCCTATTTGTCAGAGAAAATACCATTATCCCTGAGAATAATTCAGATGTGAATAACTATAAGGCTCAGGGAAAAGCAACTTACTATGAAGGATATGAGCTTAGAAGATTTTATCCAGATGCAACTAATATAAAACCGGAGGGTATTTATATAGAAGCTTTAGATCAGCTAACACAAGAGACCGTTTACAACCATCTAAGCTTAAAAGATATTCAAGTAAATCAAGTAGAAATTGAGGGGCAAATATTTTTAGAAACCCAAGCATCTGTTTATACATTGGCCACCATAGGTGTGGGATTTAATGAAGAAGATTTAAGTATGGCGGCTCAGTTGGGATATACTATTTTGCCGCAAATAAAAACCTGGAACGAACCCACGCAAGAAAGCATTGACTATATGGTGAAGCAGCTAAAGCAACTAGCTAATTTGGGGACCATTTATTTTGCAGATCCTGAAGTGGTAGGCATGGAATCATCTAGTTTGAAAGGATTAATAGAAGAAAATGGATTAGGATTTGTTGAATTTTATAGTGGTAAGCAAAAAGGATTTATAACCCTAGCAAGAGCTGCTAGTAATCATGGGGAAAATTATACAGTCGTAAGATTGCATACCCTTACTGATGGAGAAGTAAATACCTATACCCCGGAAGAATTAATAGAACGTTATATGCTAGCCCTTAGGGAAAGGAATTTGAGCACATTTTTATTTAAACTCCCTACAAAAGAAGGGGTTAGCCTAGGAGAAGAAGCATTAACTAACAATATGGAAAAATTTATCCTAGCAGCGGGAAAAAAAGGATTTACACCAAAGGGAGATGTAATCCCCTATAATCTAAAACTTTTAAATTACTGGAGTGTACTGCTAATAGGGATTGCAGCAATTGGGGTATTTGCCCTTTTATGCCAAGAACTTGGGTTGGGAAAAATGGGAGTTATCTTATCTATTTTAGGCTTTTTAGCTTACGCCCTTATTCTTAAAATGAGCTTTATGTTAGGTGCCAAATTAATGGCTTTATTTGGAACAATCATTTTCCCTACTTATGGCATGATAAAAGGTATAAGCATGAAGGGAGAGGGCATAAGTCATGCAATTAAATCATTACTAACAACGGTTGCCATTTCCTTTGGAGGGGTACTAATTGTTATTGGAACAGTTTCAAGTACAGAACTTGGGTTAGGGATGGAATTATTTAGAGGTGTAAAAATATCATTTATAATACCAATTGTATTGGTACTTCTTATTATGATCTATAAAAGCCATGAATTTAGTTTAGAAGAAACAGAAAAGTGGATCAAAAAGCCAATTACATATGGCGTAACAGCAGTGCTGGCTGTTTTGGCATTGGTTATGTTAGTATATATAACAAAATCAGGCAATTCAGGACAAGTAATTGATTTAGAAGTGAAAATGAGGCAAGTCCTTACTACTGTCTTAGGGGTTAGGCCTAGAACGAAAGAATTTTTAATTGGATATCCAATGTTGATGATGATTAGCTACTATGGATATAGAAAATTCCACTGGCCACTGTTAATCCTAGCGACCATGGGACCAATTTCCTTAGTAAACACCTACACACACCTTCATACACCAATCATTATTTCCTTAATAAGAAGTGTATATGGACTAGTTATCGGACTAGTTATTGGTATTATCGCAATCTATGTTGTCGATGCTGCCTTGAAATTCTTTCTTGAAAAAACAGCTGATAAATAAAAAAATTTGGCATACGGCCAAAATAAACCGTATATCTCTATCCGACTCCGCCACTCTTGCAAAAAGCGCAAAGGATTGGGGTTGGCATACGGCCAAAATAAACCGTATATCTCTATCCGACTTCGCCACTCTTGCAAAGAGCGCAAAGGCGGCTTCGCTGGATAGAGATATACGGTTTATTTTTATGCCTATGGCAAGATGGGCTGTATTTTTGTCCCTTGTTTTTATTTATTTGGCAAGGGTGTATGGGTGATCTAGCCTTTTATAATAAATTATCTTATCCCTGGGCAAAATAAGCTTGATGCAAAAAAGCTA
>DUUM01000198.1 GCA_012841565.1 Candidatus Epulonipiscium sp.
TAGCACAATTAGGAACAGAGGCAATGGGGGCAATTTCTATTACCTACCCCTTAATTACCTTGATTCCGGGAATTGGTTTATTAATTGGAAATGGTAGCTCTGCTTTTATTTCCAGATTATTAGGTTCCAATAAACAAGATAAAGCCGAGGTAGTCCTTTCTTCAACCATTGTATATGCGGTGGTTATTGGTGTGCTCATTCAAGGGGTTTTGTTTTTTCTTCCGGAAGTATTAACCTTTTTAGGAGCATCTGAAAATGTTTTACCCTATGCCCTGGAATATAGTGAGATTTTATTTATTTCTTTTATATTTCATATTCCATCTGTTTGCTTAATGAATTTAGTAAGGGCTGAGGGGGCTATTGGCTTAAGCACAGCATCCCAATTAGTAGGTGCTATTTTAAATATTATCCTAGATCCAATCTTTATTTTCACCCTAAATATGGGGATAAAGGGAGCGGCTATAGCCACAAGTATTGCTCAGTTTGTGGCATTTGCTATGTTAATTAGTTATTATATATTTGACCGTAGCCTTTTAAAGTTTTCAATCAAGAAAGTCAATATAAAAAAGTGGATTTTAATTCCTATTTTGCAAATCGGTATTCCTCTTTTTGCTATTAACTTATTTCAAAGTGTTTCCTTAGGCTTAGCAAATAAATTCGCATCCTTTCACGGAGATGCATCTGTTGCGGCTCTTGGAATTGTTAATAGGGTAATCGGAATGTCCACATTTGCTATTACTGGATTTTCTAGAGGATACCAGACATTTACCTCTTATAATTATGGGGCTAATAATATGGAGCGTGTGAGGGAGGGGACAAAAACAGCCATTAGCTGGAGTTTAATAGGGGCTATTATACTCTCGCTTGTACAAATTGTTTTTGCAGGCAACATTGTAAATGCCTTTTCCGATAGCGCTATTGTTATTTCAAAAGCTAGCCAGGCTATGTTTGCAGGAAGTATTTTCTTTGGGACCTATGGCTTTCAGGCAATAGGGGTGATTTATTTACTATGTATTGGTAAGAACAAGGCAGGGTTTATATTTAGTATTGCAAGGCAAGGGCTGCTATTTATCCCTTGCATTCTTGCCATGAATTACTGGATGGGGGAAGTAGGAATATTTTATGCCCAAGGAGTAACGGATATTATTACCACCATATTGCTAATTGTATATCTAAGGGTATGGGAGGGAATAGGCTCAGGAGACCTTGGAAGTTGAGTGAATTGTAGCAGTTGATTGAATAACTGAATAGTTTGGGGTCAGACCCCGGCACCGATATAAAGAGATTGCATAGGAATTCGAGTAAATTCCATGTTAATCTCTTTTATTTTTATGTAAACTTAAAGTATAAGTATAAATAGATAATTTTTTAAAAGGAGAAAAAGAGATGATTCCATTAAATAGTGAATTGGTAAAGCCATATCTTACCCCTTATAAATATCCTGATCCAGTTTTAGTAGGTTCAGGTAAAGTGGGGGCCTTTGACGAAAAAAGTGTAGATATTCCTTTTGTCTTCCAGCATAACAATCAGTTTTATATGCTTTATACAGGGTACGATGGAAAAGGATATCAGTCTGCACTTGCTGTTAGTGATGACCTACTTAACTGGACGCCTAAAGGTGTTATCCTTGAAAGAATGCTTGAGAGTGATCGTTGGGATAAAGTAGGAGCAGCAGCAACGTGGATGATTAAAGAAAGTGACAATTTATACGATCTACCTCGTTTGAAAAAGGTTGATGGAAAGTACTGGCTAGTTTATCATTCCTACCCTATGTCAGGCTATGAAGAAGGGCCGGCAGAAATTGGAATGGCATGGTGCGAGGATGAAGAGCTAATGGAATGGCACCGCTTAGATAAACCAGTGTTTTCCTGGAAAGACGGAGAAGAATGGGAAAAAGGCGGACTATATAAAGCGTGTATTATCTCCCATAATGATACCTGGTATATGTTTTACAACGCCAAAAATAGAGAAGAACGATGGATAGAAGAAACAGGTTTGGCCACCTCTAAGGACCTAATGAACTGGACTAGATGTGAAAAAAATCCAATCCTTCGTGTTACCCCAGATGCATGGGATGGGAGATTTTTATCTGATCCCTATATTGTTAAGGATGGAGACAAGTGGGTAAACTTCTTTTTTGGATATAACTATAACCATGCCCAAGAAGGATTAGCCTTTTCTGACAATCTAGTGGACTGGGAAAAGGTAGAAGAACCTATTATTACCTACGGAAAACCAGGAGAATTAGATTCAGGCCATGCCCATAAGGCTTCCATTGTTTACCATGAGGATACTTTATATCATTTTTATTGTGCCACTAGGCCCTATCAAGAAGGGGATCCTACAAAAATATGGGAAGAGTTTCGTACCATTGTAGTAGCAACTAATAAACCTTTCACAAAATGATAGGAGGATAATTCTATGAAAAGACTTGAAGATGTACTTAATCAAAATGGAGGGAGCCATATTCTGCCTTTCTTTTGGATGCACGGAGAAGACCATGATGTATTAAAAGAAGAACTAGATAGAATTCAAGAATGTGGTATTAAAGAAGTGTGTATAGAATCAAGGCCTCATCCTGACTATTGTGGACCTCATTGGTGGAGTGACATTGATTTTCTAATGGATGAAGCACGGAAAAGAGATATGAAGCTATGGATTTTTGATGACGATAAATTCCCTACTGGCTATGCCAATGGAGCTTTTGTAGAAAAACATCCTGAATTGGCAAAGGTGTTTTTAGGGGAACGTCACATGGATATAATGGGGCCAGTAAAGGATAATGCAGTATTAATTGGACCATTTATAGGTAAAAAGGGGAAGTTATTAAAGGTTTTAGCTATTAAAATAGCAGATAGGGAAACCACCGATCTAAATGGGGATGAAATAATCGATTTAACAGATCAAGTTCACGATGACTTTGTCTATTTTGATCTTCCACAAGGGCACTATCGTTTGTTTGTATTATTTACAACAATGACCGGAGGCGGAAGAGAATCCTATATGAACCTGATTGATTCAAAATCCGTAAGGGTATTGATTGATGCAGTATATGAGAAACATTATGACAGGTATAAAGAAGAGTTTGGCAAGACCTTTGCTGGATTTTTTTCCGATGAGCCGGAACTAGGCAATACCCCAGGTTATGATTTTCACGATTCTTTAGGAAAGCCAGATGTGCGCTTACCTTGGAGTGAAGAACTTTATCTTGAATTAGAGAAGCTATGGGGGGATAAGCTAGAAGAAAACCTGCCTGCCCTTTGGTATGATATGGGGGAAAGGACTGTAGCAGTGCGCTCTGAGTATATGGAGTCCGTTACCAAGTTGGTCCACAAATGCTTTACAGGACAAATTGGAAAATGGTGTAGTGATCACGGGGTAGAATATATTGGACATATTATTGAAGATGATAACGCCCATACAAGAATGGGATGTAGCGTTGGCCATTATTATAGGCACATGAAGGGCCAACATATGGCTGGAATAGATGTTGTACATCATCAAATTACACCAAGTTTTAAAGAAAAAACCCACCAATGGCTAGGTTGGCATACAGACGGGGAGTTTTTCCACTTTGGACTGGCTAAAATGGGTAGCTCTTGTTCTCACATAGACCCAAAGAAAAAAGGCAGAGCAATGTGTGAGATTTTTGGTAACTATGGATGGGCAGAGGGAGTTCCTTTAATGAAATGGTTAACAGACCATATGCTAGTAAGGGGAATTAATAAGTTTATACCCCATGCATTTTCCCCTATATTCCCAGACAGAGATTGTCCGCCGCACTTTTATGCAAGGGGAAATAACCCTCAGTTTAA
>DUUM01000199.1 GCA_012841565.1 Candidatus Epulonipiscium sp.
AGATGTCTCCATTGACGCTCTAAGCAACAGTAAGATTGTTCGTTTGGGGGATCCCTAATGATAAACGTTAAATCGGAAGGGCGCGACACACCCAAAGAAGTTACCTCTTCGGCCATCAAAGGCACCAATATGATTTTTAAGCCGGGGCTCATAAAAAAGATGCAGGCAACTGTTAAATTCCAAAAGGAGTAAAAAATATCCCGTGCCTACGAAAAAAAAATTCATGCTTAGAGATTTTAAATACCACACATGATAATAATTTTTTCACACGTGATAATAAAAATATCATATGTGATATTAAATTTTTCACGCATGGTTTTGCAAGACGCAAAGGCAGGGTTATTTGGGCGGATAGAAAAACATGCAAAAAAAGGGTCAGACTTTATGAAAGGCCAACCCAGGATGTTTTAAACTTGTATGCTTTGAGGGCGATAAGTGTCTCTATTTTAAGCGTGCCTTTAACACCAACCACATAAACTTTGTGTTACCAACCAAATATCGTTTCCACATCCTTTTAGGTTCTTGTATAAGCCGATAGAACCATTCCATTCCGATTTTCTGCATCCACAATGGTGCTCGTTTAGTAACACCAGCAACAACGTCGAAGCTTCCACCTACACCCATTACAAATGGGACATTCATAAGTTTCTTATATTTATTAACAAAGATCTCTTTCTTAGGAGAACTCATAGCTACAAATAACATATCAGCTCCGCTATTAGCTATCTCTTTAGCTAACTCCTCCTCTTCCTCTTCTTTAAAATAACCATTTCTATAGCCACCAATAATGGCAGAAGAGTATGCATCGCTAAAAATTGCAACTACTTTTTCTACCACCTCTTGCTTAGCACCAAAAAAATAACACTTATATCCATGACTATGTGCCATTTTAACTAGCTCCAACATCAAATCAATACCTGCAACTCTGGCTGGCAAAGCTTTCCCTAAAAAACGCGAAGCCCATACAACTGACATTCCATCCGCATTAATCATATCAGCCTCCAGCACCGATTTACGCAACGCCTCATCGTTCTGCATCGAAACGATCTTACCTGCATTCACCACCACGTGTTGCGTAAACTCTTTATTATCAATTCTACTTTTAATAAAACCCAATGTTTCAGACATGGATAGAGCCTGAACAGGGATATTTAAAACTGTCTTTGTATGAATATCTGTCATTTATCAAATTCTCTATTGTAATAACTTAATGCATAAAACATCCATGCTTGAGCCCATCTCATATACGGAATTTTTGAAGTCCACCATTTTCGTTTTTGATAATAATAAAAGCCTCTCTTATCCCACATGTTTTTATGAACCCACTTTAATACTTTATCTACTAGTTCTTTATTTTCATTTAACTTACCTATGCGAAAAAGAGTAACCAATAATTGAGCGGGAGCATGTATATCAATAGGATAACGTTTATTGTTATAGTACTTTGGGATACCTGACTCTTCAAAAAATGTTTTGAGATAATAATCTAAGCTTTTTGAGATTACCTCATCATATTGATCTCCACCAGCATATTTTTGATATTCAGAAATACACTCAATCATATAACCTGTATGAAAATTATCCACCCACTGATGGTAAGGCAAAGTCCCGTAAGGCCAAGCGCCGTTCTCTTGTTGAAAAGGCAAACAAAAATCAATGGAGAGTTTTGCAGCTACTATTAACTCATCTTCTTGCGTATATGAAAAAACTCTTGCTAACAAACGACTACCCAAAACACTAGCATTAAACACCTGAGTATTATCCAATGGACTATAAGAAAAGCAGAAGTCTCCATTTTCAGTATGCGTTCTATTCAAATCTTCAAGGATAAAATCGCAAGAAGAACGTGCTTCCTTCAAAAGTTGATCGTCTTTCAAAAGCTCATAAGCATCTAACAAGGCATTAGCAACAAAGGATGTTGCAACAATAGTAGGAGTTCCTTTCGGCTGAAAAAAAGCCCTAGCCTGCCAATCAAAATTATACCCCCAACAACTGCCTGAATAACCAGGGCTTTTTAATTCAAGGATTTTAGAAACTAAAAACCTGATTGTTGCTAAATCGTCTGAACTATTTGTTTGATTATACTTATTACAATAACCTGTTAAAAGCAAACCAAGCCCTTTAGCATTATACTGTTTAGGAACCAAAAATAAACGACGGAAATTTACAGGACTGATCTTGAAGAATTGTATCCAAATCAGTCTAAAAAACCTTGATCGACGAAAAGGTGATTTTTGAAAAACCTTACTGTTTAAGCCATCGAACGGATCCCAACCTTTATAATCATCAGATTCTATTCGATCTTTTAGGCTGTTAAAATACTTTTCAACCAACAATTTCTGCATACTTCTCAATTAATGTCTTAAGCCTATATTGCTGCTTTCTATTATGAACTATATCTATAAATGATTTAAATAACTTCTCGTCAGACAAACTTTTTGGATGACCAATTAGAACATAAAAGTCTCTTTTATCCTTAAGTTTTGTTTCTATAAACTTAAAATAATGCTTGTGCATACTTGAAGAAAACATACAAACATCCCAAGTGAATGCCTCTTCCTCAAACAAAAACTTTAACTTCTCATAAATACTTGTATCCTTTATTTTCTCTTTAGATAAAGCACTTACATTATTTGATTTCGAAAATAGCAATGTCTTTATTTTAGAAAATGTAAAATATTTTTTCCATCGCTTTATTGGTAAGGCAAAAATGGGGATTTCCAAAACCCCCATTTTGTCGGTTGACGATTCTCGTATATCCTTTTTATTTCCCCACCAATATGCCTTCTGAATTGAAATGGATCTATAATCAAATCGTGACAAGCTAGAGTTTTCATAACCTCCAGGATAGACAGAGCTATCCAATTTTAGCCCAACTTCCTTCATTGCAGAATAAACCATAACCGACGGCATAATATTATATCCCCCAGCTCTTAACGCTACGCATTCGTAGCTTGGAATAATAGGTTTAATCAACTTTTCAAGTTCGTTTTTACTTTCCAGCAATAAGTCTTTTAATGTATACTTTGTTGAGGAAAAATCTCCAAGTCGCCAATTATCAAAGTCTACAATCCAATTACCATCTTCATATTTGGCATTAACCCATTGGGGGTGTATATGGAGCTGTATATCGTGCCCATTTAATGCTGCCATTTGCAGTTGAGTTGTTATTGCCTTAATGGGATCCTCAACATAACCCATTCTATTCCCTTTTACCCATTCTTCCCGTAGTTTTATAAACTCTATAATTTCCACAAAGATTGTAACTTTTATATCGCGTTGAGCACAATGATCCAAAATAGAGTTTGTAGGTTTTATAACATCTGTAAATACATCACCACTACCATCACCAAACAACTCATAATCAAACGTTAAAACAATATCCTTATGTATCACTATATATTTTTTTATAATAAGTGTCTAAATGCTCATATACTACATGATTATCAACTGCAAAAACCAACGTATTTTTATTTTTACTTTTTTTAAAAGTTGGACAGTTTGTCTTTTCCAGAATACTTGTTTTATACTTTTTTGAACTGGACAGACCAATATCATGACATAAAGTTTTTACATTTATCAATTCCCCATCTTGAGTCAAAAGCTTACCTGAATATATTGTTTTATTATAAATAAGATTATTATCGAAACTTTCTAGTACATCCTGGCAGCTATGTACAAAAGTGTTTTTTATAATGCCTAAACCCAACCCTATATACCTACCATGTTTTAGGCCTAGATAATATGGGCTTTTTTTATCGTAAGGTGTTATTGAATCACTGTGACTAGAGCAGAATAGTTCTTTATCTTTTCCCCAAATTGCCACCGCTTTAATCGGATGATGTGATATCAAAACATCCTCAGAACTGGCAAAAACATTAGTTAATATCCCCATAACTGACTTTGTTGTTTTTACATTAAATACACTATCGCTTTCCAGCCAATCTTGCCCTTTCCCAGGATAATAAGGCATCATTATAGTGCCATTACTTGTTATTATATTTTTAAGCAATTCAACAACCTCTTCAGGTGTGGCATTAACATTAAGTCTTCCAAAACTCGAATGAACAATGATGGTATCACCCTTTCGAATGTCCATTTCATGAGTTAGTATATCTTTTAATTCCTTTAAAGAGATTTTCTCTTTATTAAAAGTTGATGCTTTTCTAACAGCCTTTTTTAGACGAGAGCGAAGTGAATTAGGTACTATTTTTCGTATTATACCATTAATAGACATACAGTTAATAGATTAGTTACAAAGAAATTTTTTAATAAAAAAAGGTGATAAAGCCTATTGTAAAAATTGCTCTTTATAATATTTTTTGACACTTTCGTTACTATAGTTAACCTGAATAATATCTCTTGGATTATAATCATTATAATTTTTTATAACTCTCAATATTGAGTTTGTAAAATCGTCAAAATCATTTTGCTTAAATAGTTCCCCACTTTTATTAGGGATAATATACTCTGGTATTGCAAAGTTACTAGTACCAACAACCGGGACTCCACATGCCATCGCTTCTAAGGCTACAAGACCAAGGCTTTCACTTTCTCTGGAAGTTGGAAATAACAAAATATCTATAGAATGATAAAATGAAGGCATTTCACTTTTAGGTATGGGCGATAAAACTTGACAACATTTAAACTTATTTAAATTTAAGTTATTGTATTCCTCATCTACGGAGTAGTTAATAATTTTAAAGCCTATACTGTGTCCATTAAGGTTTCCTCCTTGCTCTATTTGCTTAATAAGTTTTAGTACATATCCAAATCCCTTTGCTTTCTGTAAGCCAGAAGCAAACCCCAAAGTATATTTTATATTTGCACTTGATTGATTTTTGTGTGTAAAGATAGCTATGTTTACACCTCCGCTGGGGGAGACCGTAATATTTGATGTTCTAATGCCAAACTTCCTACAGAGTTTATCCCTGAAATATTCTGAAGGAACGATATGCTTAAATTTTTTAATTCCTGTTATTCCTATAAAAAAATGAGTTATCAACATATACCATGACTTTGAAGCTAAGTCAGATCCGTGCCAATGAATAATGATTTTTGACTTCTTAACTACAAACAATCGCAATATTAAAACATAAAACATATATGGATAATGGTGGATGTAGTAATAGTTGTATGTTTTAAGTTTCACAAAGTAGAACTTGAAAGCGAATAATATATACTGCAAAAAACGTATTGACTTCTTAATTGATTTTCTTTCTATAACTAATAATTCGACATCAACACCTATTTCAACCAACAAATCCTTTATTGATTGAACATAAGTTGAAGCATTCGGATATTTTTTGGTTGGATAGGAATTGTTAATCAATAGAATGCTTGACATTTTTTTTACTTTTCTGTTTGAGAATTAGAAACATATATGCACTATAAAAAGTAGCAACAGTAGGACTTATCATAGCATGGCCAGCATAAAATGAGTGACCACAAAAGATTAATATCGCAATTATTAGTGAATAATTATAAAGACTTAGTGCTTTTGAAAAATTATGCATTGAAATAAATAGAAAAATCACTGGTATTGAAATGATACCTATTCCTATTATATACCCATACACACCAATCAAATCAACAAAGTCAACTTCAACTATTCTAGTGAGTTGATAATTGAAATTAATATTATAATTTACCCTTGAATGAAATGATAAATGGCCCTCTCCAAATAAATCGCTAAATATGTTTCGGGATTCTAAGGCTTTAAAACCAGCGCGAACCAAACTTTCTCTGGCGTTACCACCAGATAATGCATCAAGTGTGAATTTTCTCATCATATAATCAGATGAAGAAACAATAGTGTAGGCAAAATGACCAGCAATGGACACTACCACCCCACCAATGATGAGAATAAAAACTCTTAAACGTGTTGGAATATGAGAACTTCGAAACCTAAATAAAAGCAAACCCATAAACATTGTGACCCACACTAGTATAGATCCACCTATACCAGCTCGAGTACCCAGAAATATACTCCCCACAGTTATTACAATACTGCTTACAAGATACTTCATTTTACGAGTACTTAACAAATAATATAGCGCTGGCACCAATGTTAAGATCAAGCTTAGACCAATATCGTTTTGCGCTTTAAAAAAGGATTTAACACCAAACGTATAATCGCCATAGCTATCGACTCCAAGCCCTGTTACATACGAAAATATTATTGTACTACCAGCAATAAAACCAAAGCTAACTATGCATTTTAGCAAGAAATCTTTATCTAAATAATCAAATTTTTTGATGTAAAAAATGAGTATCAGATACGGATAGTATAAACGAACAAAATAACCAAACTCCTTTGATAAACTGTAAAAATCTGAATTAAAAAGCCATAAAGCATTTAATAACACAAAGACAACAAGCGCAAATATATTGAACAAATCAGTTTTTTTGGCTTCAATAAAACTAGCCATAAATAACAACATAAAAAGACCCCCTCGATATATTTCTCCAATGGGGAAGTTTTTGTTTAATACTAACTGTATGAAGCCATTCATTAAGTCCACAAATACTGAAAAAGGGATTATACACAAGACTAATAGTTTTGTTATATTTATTTTACCATTAAACATTTCCTTCATCACTAATAGCATATTGTAATAAGCGAATGGATATAAATATTAAAAAGTCCTATAAATTCAGCATTTTATTTCGCAATTAACATTGTTGAACTTAGGTGAAAATAAAATTTATGATTATCATTTTTTTGCACCCAAAACAAAACCAATTTTTCTTCATTTACCTCAGTCCTAAAAGAAGTGAAGAAAATTGATCACTCCCTTTAGGAACGATGTAAAACAATTGATTTTTACTTCATTGTATTAAAACTAGGTGTAAAAATGGATATGGATATAAAATTTATTATTTACTCTTTTTAGAATAAATAAACTTAATGACAGATTTAGGTAAGAAGCTAAGAAAAAACAATACAAATGGAATAATCGCCGTTTTTCTTTTTATATATGATTTCATAAGATAATGTCTTGCTTTTGTTTTATCAAAGCAATTCCATAAGTATTTTTTACCTATGTAAAGATAATACATATGCTCTTTATAATCAGGGTTGTTGTTTTTATATGCTTTAATTTCAAACAGACGTTCTCTATCCTTGTCATTTATTTTTCCATCAATTAAAACCCTTCGTCTAATCTCTTTATATTCTTTTTCAAAGGCTTTATTTGAAGTTATTGAAGTAGGGACGATACGATAACGCATTAAAGCTTGCTTCAAATTAGTAACCTCTCCATATTTAATCATCTGCTTAAAAAGTAAATGATCTTCAAAATACTGTTTAATATCTTCATAATAATTGCCCACCTTCTCAGCTATATCCCTTCTAAAGAAAGCCGTTACGTGAGGAACTGGGGGGCGATCAAGTATTTTGCTTTTTAAGACAGATGATTTTTTTTCAAACTGCTGTACATATATATCTTCAGCATTAACATCCATATAAATAACAGAACTCCCAATAACAACATAATCACTATTCCTCTCCATAAAGTCAAATTGAACCTGTAGCCGATTAGGTAATGCAATATCATCAGAATCAATTCTCGCTATATATTTACCCTTTGCAACTTTAAGTCCTGTGTTTAACGCTTTAGACAAGCCTCCATTTTCTCTTTCGATATAAATAATTCTATCATCATCATAGGTATTTATAATATTAGCAGAGTTGTCCGTTGAACCATCATTTACAATAATAAACTCAAAGTCTTTAAAACTTTGATTAAGTATACTTTCAATTGCCTGCCCGACATAAGCATCATCATTATAACAGGCCATTACGACTGAAATTTGAGGATTTTTCTTTTTCAACATGCTTTTATTTCTTGGTTACACCTATATTTTTCTATTATTCTTTCTACTTCATCCCAATTATCAGCAAAATATGTATGGGGAACATCTTTCATCCATGTATCGTAAAATCTTTTATTTTTGCCATAACTGTTATCAACAATAACAACTGGTATTCCAAGGATGGCTGCTAAAATAAAGCCATGAAGTCTTGTTGTCACGATCAAGTTGTACGTTGATAAAAACTCGATGCCAACCTGTATCAATTTCTCCCTGTTAATCACATTAAGAAGACCAGTTGCGTGATTTTTTAAGCAGCCATAATTAAAAAGGAACTTAGACATGCGCTTATTTGCTCCTTGAAACTTATGAAAGAAGAAAGACTTGACCTTACCGTATTCATAGGTAGGCCAATCTAAAGTGTCAAAATCAGCAAACAAAGAAGAGTCGATTTTAGTGTTTAGTTCCTTATCCTTTCTTTTTAAATACAGTTTACCACTACCTTTATTGAAGGAACTGTAAGAAGAGCAAAATGCCATGTCGGGAAGTAAAATTACTTTTGTTTTCTTGCATAAGGCTGTAAGTATATTATAGGTATGCTTATCCCTGGCACAAACCATCAAATTAGGGTGACCTTCATATATTTCAACTGTGCGGTTTAGTTTATCCTCAAAATGAAACTCCATGGACTGTGGAAGTATAATAATTTTATTATCAGGGAACTTTTTAATCACTTCTAATCGATAATTATTATGGTGCTCCCATAAATCTCCCATATTTCCACCCCCATGCAGTAAGATTATCGAATCCCCCACTCTTTTATTGTCAAACAAATGAAGATTTGATGTATATATACAGGGAAAGTTTACATTCTTTTTAAGAAAATCAAGTTCCCCTTGCCATATTAGTAAATCACCAATATTTCTATGATTTGGTATATCAAGAAGACAGTAATTATAGTTAATCTCTCTCTTTAATCTTTCTTCGAAAAGAGAATAAAAGTCATGAATGCTTTGTATTTTCATTTAACTGATTTTATTAGCCCTTGTAATAATTTTCCTAGCCAAATCATTCAATAAAAACAATCGTTTTATTAGAGGTTGGTTTATCTTATTAAAATCCATATCATCTAACCATTCTATATATTGGAAAAATGGGTGGTTCTCTTTGTTGCGACGAAATATCTCAGGAAATCTTACCCAGAATTTTATTGTATGGTTTGACATAGTCAACCTGCGTTTAATAAAGTTGATATTACTAGAGTTATATTTTTGCCAATGGATAAAACCTAAATCAGAAGGATTCTGTTTAGCCAAGAGTAGCCCAGTAATAGTCCTAAAACATTTTTCGCAACGACAACAGTTCTCCCCACCCGATGATTTCCAACAAACATGTAAATGTAGATTTCTTTTATTTTTCTTAATAAATTTACTAATTACATTAATCTTATCCTGCCTATCGAAATCATACCCATCATGAAACACCTTACTTCCACAAAATTGAATGTGATTATCTATGGAAGGATCAGATGCACAAGTAACTTTATCGCCTCTTGTAAACGAAGATGCTATGTAGGATAAATCAATCCCTTTAAGGTACGCTATTGGAGCAATATGGCTGATAATCCCTATACCATGCTGAAATCCATACCACCAGCCACCTTTAGTTTTCTTCACCTTCCTACCTAACCATTTCATATTTATAAATTTACGAAATGAAGTTTTAATAAAAGCACATTCTAAATCTAAGTCAGCAGCATTTCTCTTTATATTTGCCCAGTTTTTATTCCATCCATCAACATCACTTAAATCAATATCTGCTCCCCATAAAGTTACTAATAAAGGCTTTTTTTCAATATGAGTAATTAATGTCGAGAAAGCATCAACACCTCCACTGAAGAAAACAGCTTTTCTTTTAAGATTAGATTTTTTGTGATTGATGACTTCAGCTACTTCGATACTGCCTCCAAAAGTCAACATAGGGTACATATTAATATACCCTTTCTTAAACTCATGAATACTATAAAAAAAGTCGGAATCCAACTCCTTTACATAAATATTCGCATCACAAAGCCACGCTATTGGGAGTATATTTGATATAAATGGAATCGCCAAGATTGAAGTTGGAACATTAGAAATGTTTTCATTATACTGAACAAAAAACTCTGTTTGTAAATTAAAATATTTAGTCCATTCTCCACTCACAGAGTAATTATAACAAACTTTATTATTGATTACTTTAAGACTATTTAACTCAATTCTATTTAAACTATTCATAATAAACTTTTAATTTTTTTTACAACCAATAATTTATCCTCCTTATCAATAATTATAAACCATGATAAACTTCCTGTAACCGTAAATGAAGTCAAGACTAGGGCTGCAAACCTTAAGAGCCCCAATGACATAATGTTTTGTAATATTATGAGAGTTGGCAATGACACAAGACTTACTAATAGACTTGCTAGAATTACACTTTTGATACATTTCATGATACTAAAGAAAGGTAACTCATTCTTGATTAATACTAATCTGACAATTAAGGATATTACTGATATTATAATGGAAGTGACGAAAGCAAGATATGGCTCCCCTCCTAATTTAAATAGAAGATATGTAATCGGTAGATTAAGAACTAACATAAAGGCAACAATATTGTGAAAAACCTTAACTCGCCCTGTTGCAAGAACACCACTTGCCAATGGTGATACAAAAGACTCAAACAGACAATTAACAATAATTAATCGGGTGAAGATTATGGTATATTCTGGTACATCAACCAACCAAATGTTTAAAACAAATTCTGTATCTAACAAAATTGGAGCGGCTATTACAAATACTAGCAAAAAAGAATACTTAGACCCTTTATACATCAACTTTAGCATTCCTTCACCTTTACCTGCCGAATAATTCTTAATAATTTGTGGAGTAATTGCAGTAGATAAATTCTGATGTAACATGGTAAGAACACTATTTATCTGAAAAGATATACCTCTTGCTGCATTTACAACTGGTCCAAAAAAAACATTCAACAGCAAATTAACACCTTGAATTCTCAATACTAACGCAATATGTGAAAGCATACTCCAACCAGTATAAGCTCCCATCTCCTTTAAATAGTTAATATCAAGATATAATTTAATTTTAAACACCTTAAAGTTAATCTTACAGTAGGAGCTATAGATTAAAATAGTAAATATATATACCGCATTAACGGACAAGCCATATAAAATTAACTTATCTACTGTGGAGTAGGTTAACGCCGTAGCTATCAGCAGTTTAGCCAATGCCTCAAATAACCCTATATATGCATAGACCTTCATTCTTTCATGCGCAACTATTAAAGATATCATGGGAACTTGTATAATACTAAATAACGTTCCGAAAACAGAAGCATGAAAAATACATTGGGTAGCAAACAATCGATTATTAGGAATATTTAACTTCTTATTAATCAGCCAAACACCTAGCACTTCTAAAACAACAACTAAGATGACACCTAATAATAAATGTATAGTAAAGGAGGTTTTAAAAAGCGCTCCAAGTTTTTCTTCTTTTCCTTTGCCTAATTCATATGCAAAAAAACGGGCAGAACTTGAACTCAAAGCACCTTTCATAAAAACAAACATAGTTACTACGCCAGTAACTACATTGTAAATACCAAAATCATCTGCTCCGAGGGCAGATAGAACAATACGAGTTGTATATAATGAGACTGTTAATGTTAATATTAATCTTATATATAGAAACGCACTATTCTTAACTACTGAGTTCTTTGCCAATTATGAAATAATTTTCGTTAAGTACTTATTGTTTGAGTTATAAATAGATCATGAAAAGTTTATTCATACTTCTTATTATTTAATTTAACGCCCTATGGTAGTTAATATATCATACCCCTCGATAATTGTATTAGCCCCATAAATTATCGGACTAAGTTTTATAGGAAAACTAACCTGGTATAAATCAATTTTTCGCTGGATTGTTCTCTTCGAACAATTATACTTTTCAGCAAGTTGCTGATAGGCCTGTTTTCCTTTAGTATATTCCTCCCAAATTATTACAGGATCTAACATTTTCCCTTCTACAAATTGCCGTTTACAGATATAACATTTATACATCTGTTTTCCTCTAAGAATTCCATTCTTTTTAGTAATAGGACTCTTGCAATAAACACATTTTTTTATTCAAAACTTTTGATTTGTGATTAGACCAACAATAATAAAACTTTCAAAGGTTTCTAGCCTACTATTTGTCCATTACGCCTACATTTAGTAAGAAAAATTTAAAATAATAAAAAGAAGCTATTATCCATGGAATTTAAAATAACTCTTGACATTTTTTTCGGGGAAAGACTTAATACTTCTGGCTGTAGTGTATTATTACGCTGATATTAGTTTCTCATAATCAGACTGAATCTTCCCGAGCATCTGTTCTGCAAAAGCACATCACTTCTGTTTTTTATTTTTTTTAAGATATACCAATTGAGTTATTGTTGTAAATACTTAATTAACACACCCCAAAAAGTGTTGCCAATCCATTTCTTTGTCCTGTTATGGGTAGAGTTCACGAGTTGGATGTGAAAAGCTCCTTTGACTCGTTCTTTTTTAGAAGCGTTTATGGGATGGAATTCCACTTCTGCTTTCTTGCAAAACTTTTATAACTGTGATGAGAATCATTGCATAAAATGGTTTTTTCTTTCTTTATGCACTGACCAATTGCATTTTCAATGTCTGCTTTTGTAATCCGTCCCAACGTAGCCATGCTCAAGTCAAATAAGGAGTTCCTATCCTGGGTCGCAATAATAGCTATCTGATCTCTATTTACTCCGCTTTTTTTTGATTTGCCGCCTCGATTTCTTGGTTTTCTGTCTTCTACCTTCATTCCATTTTCTGTCTTAAGACCTAAGTATAAAGGACTCATCACTTTCGGTTATACCACGGAAGTGGTCTTCATCTTTATTGGACAAAGATGCCAATATTTTGTGTCGCTAATCAAAGGCTGTTTTTTTAGTTATGCCTAGTTCCAAAACAATCTTGTCAAGGCTTTTTTCTTGGATCATCAACTTTAAATGATCGACGATTTTTTCTTTTTATGTATACCCGCCATCCTAGTGCCAGTATATTCGGTAAAACTCCTTTGACAGGACTAAAGCTAATAACGCCGGACACCTTTGACTTTTCCGAGACGAACATATTTTGGATGTGAACAGTGCGGTCATTCATCAGTTTTGTTATCAAATTCTTGACAACGTGATAGAATAGAGGTCAGAGCGAATTTACTTTCGAAATCAGTAGTAACCTCCCGCAGCAAACACTCATTATCTTCTTTAGGTAATTATAAGATTTTATCCTTAAGTTTATCTATATTCATAACACTAAATATACGAATAATAGATATTAGACTACAGACATACTAATCAATACTATATAGTATTTTAAATATTTACTCTATTCCACAAAAATCCAATACAACCTTATCTTGCGGCTTTTTATTTAACTCCAGCTTTTTAAATTCATCATGCGCCACCAAAAAAGCAACAATATCTGCTTTTTCATAAGCTTCCTTATAATTAGTGAGCTTAAAGACTTTATGATCCTTGATGTTGGGTTCAACAAAATAAACTTCTTCATTGTGGGTGTTTTGAAGAATCTTTTGCGCTATATATTTGGCGGGCGACTCTCTTAAATCGTCGAT
>DUUM01000200.1 GCA_012841565.1 Candidatus Epulonipiscium sp.
AAAATCTTGGCATCCTCACTGATGATGAGCTACTTGAAGAAATACCGCATTATGTAACGGTGAATGATGCTTTGGAAAAACTTGAGCATCCTGAATTAGAAATGCTGCGAACAAAGATGATTAAACAACTAATACGTAAAAGAAGTTTTGACAATGCACGTTTTATGAACAAACACTGGTTAATAATAGTAGATGCAACACAAATATTCTCTTTTAGGGAACGCCATTGTAAGCATTGCCTTACACAAACCCACGTTAATAAAGACACAGGTGAGGAAACCACTCGTTATTATCACAATGTACTTGAGGCAAAGATAGTGCTCGGAGAGAATTTAGTAGTAAGTATTGGGACTGAGTTTATTGAAAATCCAGATCATCCTATGACCAAACAAGATTGTGAAACAAAAGCATTTAAAAGACTTAGCACAAAGCTTAAGAAAGCATGTTTAGTGCATAATAGAATCATAACAAAGTGCAGTCAAAAAGTGTAACAGATATTTGGACAAAAAAATCCATTGTAACACCCTTCAAAATAAGCTATCCTTTAGTTGTCAAAGACTGAAGGAGGTAATGAAAGGATGTTAACAATGGACAAGATTGATTATATCAGAAGTATGGAGAAATTTGAAGATGTTTCTTTAAGGGAAATATCACGAAGAACAGGACATCACTTTAATACAATTAAAAAATATGTAGATCAAACAGATTTTAATGAGGAAAAACCTAAGGAAAACACATACCCATCTGGCTTAGATCCGCTAAAGCCAATCATTGACAAGTGGCTAGAAGATGACTTGAAAGCGCCACGGAAACAACGTCATACAGCAAAACGAGTTTTTGAACGATTACAAGAAGAGTACCCTGATGAGTTAGATGTAAAACTTAGAATCGTTCAGTATTATGTAGCTGCAAAGAAAAAAGAACTTTGTTCTGATAAAGGAAAAGGCTATATTCCACTAGAACACTCACCTGGTGAAGCGCAGGTAGACTTTGGGGAGTTTGTCTACTATGACAACGCTGGCGTACAAGAATTAGCCTATAACCTGACTGTGTCCTTCCCATACAGCAATGGTGCCTACTGCCAGAGCTTCAAGGCCCAGAATCAAGAATGCTTTTTGCAAGGGATGAAAAACATATTTGAATATGTTGGATTTATACCTAATAGAATGGTTTTTGATAATCTATCAGCAGCCGTTATAAGTGTTGGGAAAAATGGTGATAGGAGCCTAACAGAAGGCTTTCTACGGTTCAAAAACCACTACGGATTTCAGGCATCCTTTTGTAATGTAAGGGCTGGCTGGGAAAAAGGAAATGTTGAAAACAAAGTCGGTTATGAAAGAAGAAACTTGTTCGTTCCTATTCCTACTATTACAGATTTCGATGTCTTCAATGAAGAGCTTTTTAATGCATGCAATAAAGATATGAAAAGAGAACATTATTATAAGAAAGAACATATTAATGAACTCTTTATTGAAGATGTGCAAGCCATGCTCCCATTGCCACCTACAGCTTACAACGTATTCAAATTAGTAACCGCTAAGGCTGATAAGTACGGGAAAGTAATGTTTGATACAAATAAATACTCTACATCCCCCGCACTTGCTTTAGCTCAGGTATATTTAGAAATACATTCAACAAAAATTGTTGTTATGAATGAACGGTATAAAGTAATTACGGTGCACAATCGTATTTACGGGAAAGGTCAAGAATCCATGGATTGGCAACCTTATCTTGATCTCATGTCACGTAGGCCTAACGCCATAAAATATACTGCTTTTTATCGCCAGCTACCAAGTATCTGGCAGCATTACTTAGATGAATCTGATCTTCAAACAAAGAAGGAAGCCCTTAAGGTCCTTGGTGTTATGTTGGAAAAGCAACCCATTGCAATTGCAACCAGTGCACTCAGTGCAACCCTAGGGAGCGGTGTCAAAGATGCAGCCAGTATACTTTCTAGCTATCAGAGAATTACAAATAATACTGGTGATGTGCCAGATATTATTTTAAGTGAGAAAATCCCCATTATGCCAACATACCAAGAGGACTTATCCACCTATGATGCCTTATTAGGAAAGGCGGTGTTGTAGGTGGAAGCTAAAATATATGAGCATTGTAAAGCCTTACGCTTAAGCAGTACCTTTGCAACGAATGCAGTGGTCTTAGATGGCGAAAATCATCAAGAGTATCTTATACGATTATTAAAAGCTGAAGTTATTTATAGGCATGAGAAGCGAATAAATTTAAACTTAAAACAAGCAAATCTAGATCTAAGTAAAACCTTTGGTAATTATGAATTCAAGGATATAGACCTACCTGCTACAATAAACCAAGAGCTCATTCAAGATGTAGAGTTTTTAAGCCGGACGGAAAACCTCATAATGTACGGACAGTCTGGCCGTGGAAAAACACATCTTGCAACTGCAATTGCAATTGAAGCTTGTATGCAAGGAAAAAAAGTTAAGTTTTTCAGAACTGCAGCCCTAGTTAACGAACTGGTGGCTGCAAAAGAGAAGGGGACACTACTTCCAATGCTTAAAAAACTAAGCAAGCTAGACCTATTAATCTGCGATGAGTGGGGCTACATTCCATTCGATGCAGAAGGTTCACAGCTGTTATTCCAGGTTATATCTGATTGCTACGAGAAAATCAGTCTTATTATTACAACGAACTTAGAGTTTAGTAAGTGGAACGGGATTTTCTATGAAGAGAAGCTAACAAATGCACTTATAGATCGACTTGTGCATCATAGTCACCTGTTAGTATTTAATGGCGAGAGCCACAGATTGAAAGATTCATTAATGAAAAAGAACGATTAATATTCAGGAATAGGGTGTTACAAAAACTTGTTGCATTTTGTTACAATTTGCTATTGCATAAAACAGAAAGCATTTCCAAGACTACCAATCTGCATTATGGGAGATAGTTTATATGCTAGTAGCCCTGTCTTTAATATCTGTAAAGATAATAGATGGGAGTACCTCATTCGTTTTAAAGATGGTAGCATACCAAGTGTGGCAAGTGAATTTCATATGCTCAAAGACCGTGAAAAAGATAATCAAAAGGATACAATAAAATGGGTAAATGAGATTTATTATAGGAATCAAAAAGTGAATGTGATGGAATT
>DUUM01000201.1 GCA_012841565.1 Candidatus Epulonipiscium sp.
GAAGTAGAATATTCCACGGAAATAATAACTAAGTTTATAAGGAGGGATATGCTTATGGGATCAACATTATTTAATGAATGGGTAAAAGAAGAAAGAGACGAGGCGGCGGTAAAAGAAGTTATAAGAAATACTACAGAAGTACTCGTAACTAAATTTGGTGTAGTAGATGAAGATTTATTGACTAAGATTAGAAATATTAAAAGTAAAACTATGTTAGATCAATTATTTAAGCAATCTTTGATCATATCTACTGTAGAAGAATTTGAGAAAATGGTAGATAGGGCAATCAAATAGAATGTTATGTCTTATCATATGATGGGCTAATTAGTAGTTTGTTTTGGAAAGAGTCCAAGGTCGAAATCCTGAGGGCTCTTTTTTGCACTTTCTGGCAAGCTTAAGGTGTATTCCATTAATTCCATCGCTTAACATAGTACTCCTAGTTCCTGTGGTCTATCACTAGATGGTGATAATCGTGCTTCATACCCAATATTATCAGTTGATATTGACTCAGTAGAAGTAGTAGAGGGAAAAGTTGAGTACGATATTAATGAAACTATAAGTTATACTCAGAAGGACGGAAGCTTTGATGAATCTAAACATTGGTACGAAGCTGTGTTTACAATACTTAGATATGGAACAGAAGAACTAACATTTCTCTTTGAACATATTAATCATATAGCAAAAGAGATGGGAGATACATCATTTCCATATAGTAATAAAGTATGGAAAAGGGCAATGAGCTGTTGGAATGGATATGCCACTAGTTAACGAGATATTTATAAAATATTGATAGTAGCAAAGCTTATTTATATAATAGGAGGAAACATATGGGGTTTGTTTTTGTCTTAACCAAGTATAATGATGTATCATTCAAGCAACAAGTGAGTAAGGTATTAGAAAAAAGAACAGAATTGGTCTCAAGAAACATACACCCTCAAGGATGGAAATATGTAGATAAAATGAATTCAAAGGAAAACGCCACTGAAGAAGTCCTAAAAAAGCGACGTAGTAGATATAAAATATATGGTGTATTGTTACTACTACTAGGAGTTTTTCTATTAATTCCTTCTTTAATGGCACCCAAAGAAATGCTAATACCGTTAGTAGTAGGCGCCTTTGCAGCTTGCAGTGGCGTATTATGTTTTAGACCTAGAAAAAAGTTTAAAAAGATAAAGTTAACATCATTTGATAAAGCTGCAATAAAGTTATTTAGTGAATATGCAGAAATACATACAGTTAAGGTAACTGTTAGCTTTACGGATGATCAAGTTAAACTAATGGAAAACATTACAATAGACTATGATGAAATAGAAAAGGTTTTCATTACAGAAGATTTATTAGTATTAATTTGGAATGAAAGAATTACTGTTTTACAAAAGAAAGATTTATCGTCTTGCAACGTGGAAGAATTTATAAACTTTATTACAAATAAATCGCACAATTTATTTAAAGTAGTGGATATTTTACACACATAAAAATGATATAATACTAGTGCAATAGATAAAAAAGGAGGATTCTAATGGTGATTGTTTTCGAAGCAAAATTAGATAAGATTAAATCACGACAAGTCATAAGACTACCCTTGGACTCAAGTGAAAGATTACCTTCTAGAGGCATGGTTATGGTTCAAGGAACAATAAATAATATAAGTTTTCAAGCGCCGTTAGAACCAGATGGAAAAGGTAGTCATTGGATAGATATAAGTTCTTCATTGAGTGATGAAGCTGGAATAGCTATAAATGACAATTTGGTTTTAAATATAGAGTCCACTAATGAATGGCTGGAACCCGAAATTCCAGAAGATATAATAAATGCTATTGTTAAATCAGACAACTTGACTCAGTGGGACTCTGTTACTACAAAAGGGTGACAAAAGACCTTGTTGTTTTGACACCACTCGTTGTACAGTAAATGAAGTGTCAAAATCGGGTGTGCTGTTAGGTTTAAATGAGCTTTAAACGTATAGGGGGATTGATGAACATGTTCGTTAGGAATAGATCTAAAATTGGATTAGTGATTGTTGTATGTATTATTTTATACATAGGCTATGTACTGCAAAACCCTGCTAATCAATTGTTGACAGACGTAGAAATACAAACGTTCATTGATAATAAAGGGATTACACCTATTTTAGTTCAAAATATAGGTGAATCATATACAGCTATTATATTTGAAAATGATTCAGGATCAGAAAAAGATATGTATTATATTTTTAGAGATAAAAAAGGAACAATTAGATAAAAATTTTATAAGGAGGATTAGCATATGGGGAAAAAAGCTGAACTACTTTTGCCGTGTCAATGTGAATTAGGGGAAGGTCCCTTATATTGTGAAGTGAAAAACAAGCTTTATTGGATTGATATTGTCGCCAAGCAATTACATGAACTTGCCTTAAAAAGCCAAGTACATAGTGTGCTTGACTTACCAGAAGCACCAGGAACAATTGGATTTAACGAAAATGGGAAAATGATGATTTTTCTGGCGGATGGCTTATATCAAATAGATGCTGATGAGACATTAAGCTTTATTAATAGGCCTGATGACATGGATCATACATTGAGATTTAATGATGGAAAGGTTGATCCGTGGGGCAGATTTGTCGTAGGAACCATGGAAAAAGACGGTGCAGGTAACAAAGAGATAACGAAGGGTAGCTTGTATTTGGTTCATAAGGATGGTCGTTTTGAAAACATAGGACCTAAACAGTTTCATATTCCAAATGGAATGGCATGGACTGAGGATGAGAAATTTTTCTATCATGTGGACACGGTTAAAGAAGGTGTCTTTAGATATGAATATAATACAAAGAAGCAGTTGGTTAATAAAGTTAAAATCATTGATTTTACAAATGAGGTCGGTTCCCCAGACGGGTTAACGATGGATAAAGAAGGCATGTTATGGATTGCCAATTGGGGGGGGGCTCGTGTAAGTCATTGGGACCCGATTAAGGGTGAAAAGCTAGGAGAAGTATTGGTAGGAAGTAAGAATGTAACATCCTGTGCATTTGGTGGTGCTGATTATCAGACGCTTTTTATTACCACAGCCGCGGTAGGTGGGAATAGGGAGAATGCTTTGAAAGGTGAGGGGGGATTGTATCACTATCAACCACGGATTGGTGGTCGTAAAGATTATAAGTATAGATAAATTTGATTATCTAAAAACAATGTATTGTCATCTTTGAAATGGGGGAATAAAAATGACTTCAGTTATAAAAGTTGAAAATTTACAAAAAAATATGGAGAAAACATCGTATTAAAAGGGGTGTCTTTTGAGGTTAAAAAAGGAGAAGTTTTTGCACTTCTTGGAACTAATGGAGCGGGGAAAACAACTGCCCTTGAATGTATTGAGGGTGTACGTAAATTTGATAGTGGCCATATATCCATAGACGGAAAACTTGGCGTGCAGCTTCAGTCAACATCACTTCCGGAGAATATTAAAATTATAGAGGCATTAACATTATTTTCTAAATGGGGTTTTTTCATCAATTAACCCTGATTCAAAGCAGACTTTAATTCAATCAATGACCGTTTTTGCAGTGACTATGGGGGCGTTTCTAGGTTCTCCAATACCTTTAGTAAAATTATATGGTAGTGATATAAAAAAGGCATATAAGGTTGGGGGAATACCACTAGGTATAGCTATCATCAATAACTTAATATCTGGTTTTATTCATCTTTTTGTAGTAAGTCTCATTATTTTCTTTACAGCCCCAATTATTTTTAAAGCATGGGTACCGGAGAATTTACTATTATATTTTATAGTTCTTGCAATATTTATTTTTACTTGTTTATTGGTTGCGACGGTTTTGGGGCTAATAGTAAAAGATGTAGATAAATTGACTATGGTATCGCAACTTTTATTTTTACCATCCCTCATGCTATCTGGCATAATGTTTCCTTCTGAATTATTACCAGGAGCATTTGAATACTTAGGTAAGATATTTCCGGCCACTTGGGGATATATAAATATGAACAAGGGTAGTTTTTCTGAATTAACTATGTTTCCCTTTTTATTAATTATAATTGTAACAATTGCAATTATAACGGTTAAAATTAAATACTTAGAAGAAGATTAATTAATTTTTGAAATATGGGCTGTTGGAAAGGTAATATTAAAAGGTGAAACCCGGATAATTGCAATGGGGTGAATCAGTGTAATGACTTGGTGCTTTGGGAGCTCGTGCCTAGCAGCTTCAAAAAAACCTTGAATAGCGTGTTTGGTTCCAGAGTAAAGAGCGTAACCTGGTAGTGGTAAATAACTAATAGCACTAGCTGTTACAACAAATTGAAAGGGTTTATTTTCTTTTATTTATTTTCTTTGAGTCCTAGTAATTGTTCTAAATGAAATAGGGTTTCTAAGATTTCTTTTGTACGCTGTGTGCCAAGGTCTTCAGCCGCAGTTTCAATGACCGAGTGATGGAAGTCGTCTATTTTTTCCATACGGGCTTTTCCTTGGGCTGTAATTGCAATAGATTTAACTCTTTTGTCATCTTGATTTGTAAAACGTACCACAAGTTCTTTTTTTACAAGTCCATCAACAAGTCTTGTAGCCTGAAACGCCTTTATTTCAAGGAGGGTTGTCACAAGCCCCATGCTACACTCTTTATGAATAAGCAAGTTTTTAAGAAGTAGCATTTCTTGCCAGGAAATCGAAAATTCCTCCAGTTCTTTTTGCTCGAATTTATAAATTGTTTGTAAAAACTCAAAAAGCGCCTCTTTAACGAAGGTTTTATCCACTATCCACCTCTTTGTACTGTGATATAAATAGTATAATTTACTTAGTTGCAAAGTGCAAACAAATAAATTATAAAAAAAGTTGATCGTTTGCAAAAATGCAAACAATCAACTTTTGTGTGACTTGTTATTTGCGTGTTGGACAATTATTTGCTTTACTAAACCACCCACAAGGCCTACATCCTAAACAATTTATAATATCATCTTCTTTTATATGATTTACAAAATTAGAGTCTGCTAACTGCGCTCTACCCATAGCAACAAAATCCACTAGATTGTGGTCTATTAGATATCTGGCTTGTTCCGGTTTTTTAATTGCATTTACAGCAATAACAGGTATACTGACGTGTTCCTTTATTTTAGTAGCGCCGTAGACAATCCAGTTACATGGGAAATCTTTAGGTAATTCCACATCAATAAAGGTGTTATCGAAACCGGTGGAAATATGAAGATAATCCATCCCCATACCTTGGAATTTCTTTGCCATTTCAATACTCGTTTCCAAATCATTCTCGTTACAACCCATTCTAATGCCCACAATAAAATCATCACTAACATGATCTTTAATATCCTTTACAATTTTCAATCGATTATCAAGGCTCCCACCATAAAGATCAGTTCGTTTGTTTACCTTATTTGAAAAGAACTGTGTAAAAAGGTATCCGTGAGCGCCATGAAGTTCAATCCCATCAAACCCAGCTTTTTGGGCTCTTATGGCTCCCGCTATAAAGTCTTGGTGTATTTGATTAATCTCATCTTGTGTAATGGCCCTAGCAGATAGCCTCCCATCATCATAGGCTGAGGATGAGATAGTATCTTCAGTAACGGCCTTTGGAACTTTAAGCCCCGCATGATGGATTTGTATAAAAACCTTGGTATTATTGTCGTGGCAAACCTTTGCGATTTGACTTAAGCCGTCTATAAACTGATCATCCCATATGCCGAGTTGATCCACTGATAGCCGTCCATCTTTAGAAACAGCAGCAGCTTCTACAATAATTAACCCTGGGCCACCTTTTGCGATTCCCTCATAGTGTTTTATATTTTTTTCGGATACAAAATTATCACTTGTGGCAGTCCCAAAGCAAACCATTGGTGGCAATACAATTCTGTTTTTAAGTTCTAAATTTTTGATTTCATGTGATGTAAATAATGAGTCCATTTTATCCAACCTTTCATAGTCTAATTAATGATATCTACTATTATATACTTGATTGGGTAACCATACAAATGTAAACGTATGTAAAGAAGGCATATCACAAGTTTAAATATCTGTTATATGCCTTCTTTTATTGAAAATGTTTATTTTAGTCTTCCCGTGGCTCCGTAATGAGAATAGCTTGTAAGCTAGGCTCTTCCCCAACGAGTCCAATAGCGTAAATCGTATAATAAATATTAGCATCTAATTTAACATCAGGTACGGTTAAGACCACATCTTTACTACCGGCAGGAGAAACCTTAAAGGTATATGTTCCCGCAGGAATACATGTATAATTTGTAATGCCTTTATAGGCAACATTGTCAAACACCATTGTGCCATTATCTAGTTTTACATCAACAGCAGGTGCATTAGGGGATAAATGAACAAATCGTACACAGGCATTCCCAGAGTTTTGGGCGATGGATGGCTCTGGAACAGGATACAAACTAAGATTAGGTAGAGTTCCAATGGCAGCTACATTAAAAACAATATTTGAGGGAATATAAACTTCCGTATTAATAACAGGGTCCATTATTTTACCAGTAGGATAGACCTTAATCTTGTAATTAGCAGCAGGAACTGGAATATAAGGTGATATTTTTCCGTAAGATAAATTTTCAACAATTAAATCATCGTTGGCATAAACATCAACGGCAGGTGAGTTAGGGGAAGTGTGGAATACTCTTATATATGAAGTAGTAGGTTGTTCTTTTCTATAAAAAGAAGGATACATTTTAATAATCTCCTTTAAAGATATTTTCATTCAATGTTATTATATGGTTAAATACTAAAAGGTGTACTTTATTTACATTAGTATGGTAAAATAAGACAAAGGGGGACAGTCCCCAATATCTTATGAGAGGAAAAAAATATGCGAATATACATTAGTGCGGACATTGAAGGAATATCAGGTATTACCAATTGGTGCGAAACAGAAAGTAATCATCCAGAGTATATTAATCATGCCAAGCAAATGAGTCTTGAAGTTGCCGCGGCCTGTAGGGGAGCCTTGAAAGCTGGTGCAACAGAAGTTATCGTTAAAGATGCACATGAAGAAGGAAGAAATATTATACATAAATACTTGCCAAAAGAGGTTAAACTAATCCGTGGTTGGAGCAATCATCCTTACAGTATGGTAGAGGGAATAGACGACACATATGATGCAGCCATTATGATCGGATACCACGCAGGGGCTCATTCAAATGGAAGTCCCTTATCCCATACAATGGATCCTAAAACAGTTCGCAGTATGAAAATTAATGGGCAAGACGCTAATGAATTTTTAATTCATAAGTATATCTGCCACTCATTAGATGTCCCAGTTGTCACCGTTACAGGAGATGAATCCCTCATTCTCATGGTCCGAGAATGTGATCCTAACATATCCACAACAGCAGTCCAAAAAGGCTTTGGCAGGGCCAATATTAGCATCCACCCCGACCTAGCCGTTGAACGCATTGAAGCAGCCGTTCAAAAAGGAATCGAAAATCGCAACAACTGCATCATTCACAAACCCGAGTTTTTCGAACTAGCCGTTACCTACAAAAAACACACAGATGCCTACCGCGCATCGTTCTACCCCGGCGTCAAACAAACCAACGAATTCTCCATCACCTACAACACCTTTTACTACAAAGACCTCATGACCACCCTCATGTTCATCCTCTAACCATCTACATCAGCAGGAGTGTCATCTAACGAATATCCAAAGGAGCCAGCTATTGAATTTGGGTTTTGCTCTCGGGGTTTGTTTTTTACCAAGTAATTCCCCGCAATGGTCGGGTTCACACATCCCATCGGGCCTCCTTTGGCTTACTAGCC
>DUUM01000202.1 GCA_012841565.1 Candidatus Epulonipiscium sp.
AGGTATCTACTGGGATATGGTTATCTAGGTAGCCTTGGCAGATGATATCGTAGTAAGTTGCTGTTGGCGTAGCTTTTAGTTTCTCATAATTACTTGTCATAACATAAGCCATAGCTTTCTTACTGCCTGATTTTGTTTCAACAAGTATGGGCTTCTTAATATAATAATTCGGGTATCCCTCATACCGATCAAGCGCCCTCTCACACGTTGGGGTTATCTCCCACAGAACAATGGGTACTTGAAACCCATCACTTGCTTCTATATTTGCATGGCCATTTCCCCTAAAGGTTAGCTTGTAATCGTTTAGGATTCCTACTCCAATAACTTTAGCCTTGGGGCATCTTTTTTTCATTTGCTTTAAATTCATATTACTTCCGTAAGCCGCATATGTTTTCATTTTTCTTTCTCCTTTTATTAAGGGGAAGTTTCCCTCCCCTGTTTTTTTATTAAGCTGCATTTCTCCATGCTGCGTTTCCAGTAAGGTTTACTAGAAGGTGAAGCCTGCAGGTTTTAAACTCGTCTCCGTTTAGCCCAAGTCTTAGGAGCCAACATCTGAATGTATATTTCTCGTTATCCGTTTTGGTTCTTTTTGCACTTGCACTCTTCTGGATAATGGCTTGGTGACTAACTGCTAAGCAAAATTGAATGTAAGCTTTTATTTTCCCAGCGTGGGTGGTGCTGTTAAAAAGTCTAAACTCTACTGTTCCCTTTTCAAAAACACTATGGAAGTTTAGTCCCTGGTAGCGGCTGCTATGATATCTTCTTCTTCGGCTTTCACTTCCGTAGTTCTGGTACCAAACGTCCTCAAGCTGTCTTAAGGTTGTTGGCTTTTTCTTATTTAAAGTTTGTAGCAGGTTTTCATTTACCTTTTTGCAGTATCTCAGTCTTGAAGGGTCTACCTCTAAGGCCTTGTAGGTAAGTTCTTCTTTGCTTGCCATTAGGTTTATAAGATTCTTTAGGCTTCTTGGGTTGTGGTTAGCCGCGTCAATGTGGATGTGTATGCCACACCCCTTGTTTACAAAAGCTCCTGCTCCTCTTAAAAGCCTTACTATTTCTTGCAGGTCTTCTATGTCTGTGTAGGTTAGGATTGGGCTGACTAGCTCTACTTCGTAGGTAGAGTCTGCGGATTTAATCATTCCATCTTCTTTCTTTTGGGGTCTAAGGCTTGAGTCGCTTACCACTTTCCATGTTCTATTTTGTCCATCCATTATATGGTATTCATCCAAACTTAATCTTCTGTGTGTTGCTTCTGTGTTAAAAAACTTTGCAACCTCCTGGGCTGCTCTCTTTCTTGTAAGTCCCGTTACTTCAATTTCAATTCCAAACCGTTGTGTTCTCATGCTTTGTTTCTCCTTTCAAAGTGTGTTTATTACCTGCTGGTAGTACACATGTTAGCTCTGAAAGGAGTATTAGTGTAGGGGTCTGGAGCCCATATAAGTTACGAAAAACACACTGTTTTCTTGTGTAGTTTATAGCTTATAAATCTATCTCATCATATCTGATTTTCTCTCCTGCTCTGACTAAATATACATCTTTGCCGGTACCTGTGTTCTCGATGAATCTTTTCACAATAACATCTGTGTATTTTTCATCAAGTTCTATGATGTGGCATATCCTGTTGGTCTGCTCACAGGCCACTAAAGTTGAACCACTTCCGCCGAAGGGATCTAACACAATGCAATTACTCATTGAAGAATTTGTCACAGGATAAGCACATAAAGCCACTGGTTTCATGGTTGGATGAAGGTCATTTTTAGAAGGCCTATCGAAATTCCACACGGTGCTTTGCTTTCTGTCTGAGTACCACCTATGCCTACCATCTTTTCGCCATCCAAATAATATCGGCTCATGTTTCCATTGATACGGACTTCTGCCGAATACTAAACTTTGCTTGGCCCAGACACATACGCCTGATAGGTAGAACCCTGCATCTACAAATGCTTTTCTAAAATTAAGGCCTTCTGTATCAGCGTGGAATACATAAATTGAAGCATCCTTTTCCATAGCGTTAAACATACTTGTAAACGAATCAAATAGAAAACTGTAAAAGTCCCCATCTTTCATATCATCATTTTGTATGGTTCCTGCTTTCGCTTCATAGTTCACATTATATGGGGGATCTCATCAACTGAACTTATAACTCTTGCTAATTTTTCTAGTTCGTTTTCTTCTTTAGTTAATATATCAAATTTAAAAGGAAT
>DUUM01000203.1 GCA_012841565.1 Candidatus Epulonipiscium sp.
AATCCTGTTTTCGCCTTTGGCTGGTCTATAGTCGTTAATGTACCTGCCTATATCTGGGTTTCTCCTTATAAATAAATTAAACAAATCTCCGTACGTCATGATTTTATTATCCATCTATTCCACCCCCGCTAATTTCATCACTATTTCATATGCCTTAACACTTACTTTTGATATACTCCTTATTTTCTCAATCGCATCTCTACGTTGATCTTGGGCACTCTTTTTACTCATGAACTTTTTGTCCTTTTTCAGTTCCTCCAAAACATCAGCCCATACTTTGTCTTCCCAGTAGAATAATTTCAAAATCTCGTATTGTATCGGTGTTATCCTTTTGCAAGCTATATCTAACTTGTTATCTACTAATCCGATGTAAAACTTCTCATTTTGGATGCAATCTACTGTTTCTGAAAAATCCCTTGCAATCTGATTGCTATAGCTTGTTGCTAGGTTGCCCGTAGTGTCCGAAATGCCCCCAGAAAAGGAATTGCCTGTAATCACCTTATTACCTATTACCTTAGTGTGAATATAGTCGTTAGGGTCTACTAGGCTCGCCCCACCTTGAAGTGATTTTAATTCTAAAGCTAGGCTTTCTCTAATGCCTTGAATGGTTGGCCATTGCCTAAGTAAGTTTTCTGTCTGCAAGTAACTAATACATCTTTCTGCCACTTAATTGCCCCCTTGCTAGTTTTTGTTTATAGTTTTTATTGCAGCTACAGTCTCGAGAGTTAAATATTTTAAGTCAATATCAAACTCTGATATGGTCGTCCCGCATCCCTCACCGTATAACTCCAATGATTTCCTTGGTATCAAATAAGCCTGTGTGATAATGTCAAGCCCTGGTATTAAGGCTATTCTTTCATCTACAACCTGGTGGACATACACGCGCTTGCCATGTGACCCTACGATTATGAATTGATTATCTTCATTTGTGCCTGTACCATATTTGCCACCTTTAACGATTCTTTCGTATTCCCCTGTTTCTTCTTTAAGTTGGTATGTTATAAATTCTAATGTCATGCTATGCCCCCTTTATTTAATTACCCTTGCTACTTCACATGCGCATTCCCAAAAAGCTTGAAGTTTATCCTTGTGTGCTCTGTGAAACCATATGCCAACCTCTAATATATAACTTCCATTTACATAACTAATATTTAAGTCGCTACTCAACTCATACTCTATAAACTCCCATAGTTGGTGAAGTGTAAACAAAGGGGTCATATCAACGCCTTTAAATTTACTTGCCAACTTCAATTGGCCCTTATCTCCTATATGTGTTGTTATAACCCCTAAGTCACCAACTCTTTTAGAATACATATCATGCATTTCTGGCTCCCACCAATCTAATAAAATCTTTTGAACTTCTTCTGGTTGCCCCCTAAATTGTTCTGCTGTTATATATCTCATTTATTTAACCCCCCAATCTAGTCTTTGACCACAGTACTTACAAAATCTATCCCTTTCAAAGAGTTCTGCATTGCAAGCCTTACAACCAAAAAAAACCATTACTTTTGTTTATTGGCTTTTTAGATTTCCTTTTTTCAAGTGCATCTTGCACCTCTCCCATCTTTATCATCTGTTCACCACTACTTTCTTTCCTTTATTTTTTCTTCTAATTTGATTATCCCTAAACCCAACTTAGTTATCTCTGCATCTTCGCTCTTAAACCCTGCGTGGTGTAGCTTTAAAGATTGTCCTACTGTCATACATAACAGATTGTTTATATCAAAGTTCTGCCTATCCCCATCGCCAAATACAATTACATGACCTTGTGGTATTTCACCGTGTGCTTTTTCCCATATTACCCTATGCTTTATTTCCCACACATCGGGATCAGCTGTCTTAATAGCAGTGAAACCACTCTTTATTCGCTCACTTCCTATGGGTCTGTATGCTACATGGTCTTTGCCTTTTTTAAACTCACATTTTCTATGTGAATATTTTTCGCCTTTTTTAAATCTTCCACTATTATTAGTGATACCTACTTTGATTCCGTTATTTTGTCTTATTCTGTCCACTGTTCCCATTTTCTTAGTGAAACCAAATTTCTTGTTAAATAGCTTTACGATATCAACATTAGTATTTGTTTTCGATATTTTCCTTAAATAATCTATGTGCTCTTTTGTGTAAACGGTGTACTCTGCCCTCATACTACCCCTCCAAAAACTTCGACTTTTCATACTCCCCTTTTACATCTGCGCTTAACCTTTTAGCCTGCAATACTAAAGATCCATTATTAATTATGTTCTTTGCTACCTTGTTCAGCGCATCGCTTCTTCGAATCTCGTCTTTAAGCTCGTCCCCTTTTAAATCTGGGTTACTTAGCATTTCAAATTGTGCAAATAGGTACTCGTTTAAATCTGATAGTTTGGTTTTGGTTCCCTTATCATCGTTTGCCATATTGGAACACCCCCTTTCTCAATTTGTTTGGATTGAGATTTAAATCGAATCCCAATCAAAAGATTCTAATATTTTTAATAGCCTTTCAACCTTTGGCGCTCTCCATGCTGTCATTGCATATGTGTGGACTCTATCTGTATAGTGATAATGATTTAGCTCAATGTGTTTTTTAGCTTCTGCTTTAGTTAAAAACATTGTATTTGGGACGATAAATGGAACTTCTTTTTCGTAGCAAATGTATACCTCAGCATCAGTATTATCTTTAATCCATTCTTCAATGTCGCTACAGTCACTGCCACAATTCACAACATCTTTAATGCTATCTATCTGATCATCGGTGTAAGTACCATCTTCGTTTTCTAAAACCACCCGCACAAACTCTTCTGCATCATAATCCAAATTGTCCTCGGGGAAGTATATGGTTTCTTTGTCATGATATCCTTCTGCGGTCACTTCCCATTTATAATCTCTTAACACCCAAAATCTTGGTGATGCCTGACTATCTCTATCTTGTGTTTTTAATTCTTCTTGTAATTCTTCTAAGAAATTTACATCTTCTCTGATTTCTTTTTCTGATTTCATACTCTCACCTTTCTTATTTCGCTATTTATTCATGTGTTTGGAGTGTGACTTAATCTTCATCATACCAATATGCCTTGCACTTCTGGCATTTATAATGAGTCACAATTACCCACGGTTCGTCTTCGTTACTTCCCTCATTAACAAGAATATCTTTACACCCACACTGGTGGCACTCTATAATTTCAAAATATTCCCTTCGGTATAGTACCTGATTACAATAATCATCTTCTGTTACAAAAACCCATTTATCATTAGGACTATAAATATGCCCTGGATAAACTTTCCCTACTGTTAGATCATAATTATTATGTTCTTTTATATACTTAACTTTCATAACCCCTCCTGTTTGAATTGCTACTTAATCGAACACCATTCGTTATATAGATTGAAAACATCTTCGTAATTGGCACTTTTAGTAATAACCTCATACACTCTACTTCCTAATTCTTCAGTTATAAATCCATCGCTTGGCAACTGTTCACATAGATAATAATTATCACCATCCATTGATTTAATTAAGTATGCAAATTTATCATGAATACTAAACCCCCGTGTCTCTGGCATTGATAAAAACTTTGCAATTACAATAGGTATTTTAAACATATTTTTAACTCCTCCTATTTCGCTATTTATTCAGATTGTGCTACAAATTAATTCGTTTACAACTACCCTATCCAGAATCTTGATAAAGGTGCCCTTCATTCCTAGCGACCTAGTTTCTACTACCCCTGCAGCTTCTAATAGTTTCAGCCCGTTCACAATGACACTTCTTGTTATTTTAAATTCATCTGCTAATTTTGATGCTACTATAATGCCTGAATCCCTAGCCCCTAATGCGCCTACAACCACCTTTACAGCTTGTAACTCTGAATAACTAACTACACGCTTCAATCTTTCTACTACTTCCATTTTATTTCCCCCTTTTAAATTTCTACGACTGTTTTATATCCCGTGTTTACAAATGCTAACTGTCCATCTAGTGGCTCATTATCCTCTTTTACTACTTTTAATTTTTCATATAGCTTTTTTAACTTTTCTCTATTGCTTGCTATAGTGTCATGAGCTGTATCTTCTTCGCTTTGCAATTCGCTCATTTCGAATTCAATCCAAGAAATCCTATCTTCTAACTTATCAACTTCCGCTTCTAAATTACTTATATCCTTTTCTACAATTTCCACCTTGGTCATTTTTTGAATCCCCCTTTTTAGTTTTTTAGAACGGTAAATCTTCTTCGTCTGTTAATCGCTCATTGATTGGCATGTAACCGTCTTTGGCAGGCTCACTTGCCCTAGCTTGACCACTTCCTTCAAATGATGCCTTACTCTCTGCAAAGTGCTGTTCTTCGGCAATGACATCTACATTAATGCGCTTGACACCTTCTTTGTCTTCCCAATTACCTATTTGCAATCTTCCAGTGACGGCTACCATTTGACCTTTTTGAAAGTATTTCTCGGCAAATTCTCCCGCCTTGCCAAAGGCTACAATGTTTATGAAGTCAACATCTGGCTCGCCCTCTTTTTTGAATTGCCTGCGTACTGCTAGACCATACTTTGCTACTGCTACTGGATTTGCTGATTGTGAATATCTAACCTCTGGATCACGTGTTAACCTGCCCATTAAAATCACCTTATTCATTTTTACCACTCTCCATTTCTTTAGATTTGTAGGTGAAGAAGCTTTCTAAAAATCCAATACTCTTAGCCAATTCCTTTTCTTCTTTTAGCTCTGTACCTAATAAAGCATCTTTCAAGCCTTTTAGTTCATCAATCGTGGTTGATATCTCTTTTAACTCTTGTTTTTGTATTTCTTTGTAACCATTCGCATCACCAAAGTTGCCTATATACTCGCCATTACAGTTTGCATACTCTTCTTGTGTCATATCCCAACACTCCTTGCACATCATGGCTGGCACATCTGCCATAAATGGTGTAGGTCTTGTGATTAAGTACGTGTTGCCACAATAGCAACATTTTCCTAGCTTATAAATCATTTTTCACCCTCCAAACCTTCTTTAGCACTTTATAGTTAGTTATAATTACTTTTTCTAAATCTTCTTCCTTTTTGATGTTCTCCTGTATAGCTTTAAGGTGCCTAAGATCATTGATCTTTCCGTTTGATGTAATTACTAACATCCCATTGGTTAGCTTATTTCCTTTACTGCCTTTATAAACAATTAGATATTCATATTTCCTTACTATCCGTTTCCTCAACCATTTTATTGATGCCAACAAAACAATCCACAATATGAGTAGACTCCAATATTCTGGCACTAACATAGTCTAATCTTCCTCAGCCTATCCAATTTGCTTTGTACCGCTTTTTCATTTCTTCCTAATTTTTCTGCTATTGCTTTAATATCAACGCCTTGCCCTGCCATTTTCAAAATCAGAAGTTCTTCTTCTCTTGAATAACTCTTTTTGGTAGCCACCGTAATTTCTCCGCTATCTCTTAAATCTTTTATTATTGCTCCGTATTCAAAGTTTGTTAGACCTAGGCCAGTTCTTATTTTTTCTCCATGATGACCCATATTACGCAACTCCTTAACCGTGGCTCGGTTATCATTACTTCCAGATATTATACTTTCAAGCTCTACCATTTTTACCTTGTCTTTTTGGGTAACTGTTTTCTTTCTACCCTCGTACTTCTGAATTTTTTCTCGCTCTTTGGCATTTGGATATATCTTTCTATGTCTGTTAGATTCAAAAACAAAATCCATTACATCGAGATATTTTTCACCTTTTATATGAACAACTGGCAGCTCTTTCTTTTTCTTGGGAATCATATGTGGTATTTGTCCTAACTTAGTTGGGTCAACTACATTACAACCCTCCCTTTTCATATCTTCAAACCAACCTTCATTCTCACAATCAGCGCAATAACTTTCTAAGTGTTTGCTCTCCCACCCAACAACGAATGGATTGCCACATTTCTTGCATTTGTTGTAATTTAATGCCCCTGTCTGCATTAACTCCCCCTCCTAATCTGGTATCTGTATTTTTATCAAGCTTTCTTTTATCGTC
>DUUM01000204.1 GCA_012841565.1 Candidatus Epulonipiscium sp.
CCCAGGGTGGCTATCTCCAAAAGTACTTTCTACAATAATCTGGGGCTTGGATAAATCATCAACCGTCCACCCCATCCCCATACGTAAAGGATCCATTTCTGGCGCAATCTTTCTGATTTCCTGACTCCTCATATTATCACTCCTGTTTTTTTACCAATCAAGCCTTATGCATCCAGCAAAGCATATGCAACATTTCTAACTTTTCTCATTAAAGCTGGACTTACATATTCACATCTTTGAAGCATCATAATAATCGAAAACTTCTCTTTTGGATTGACAGTAAAATAAGTTCCCGTCCAACCGTCCCATCCCATTTCTCCCACTGTGCCGCTACAAGCAGCTTGGCCCATATCCAAATAAATCCTCATAAAATTACCATAGCCGTAACCTTTCATCTGCTCATCTTCAATATCTTTCATCTGTTCTTTGGATAACAGATTCTGGCCTAATAGCTCCACTATTTTTCTCCCAAGGATAGATTGGCCCTTATAACTTCCATTTTGCATGAGCATTTGAGCAAAATGAGCATAGTCATCTGTTGTGGATACAAGCCCTGCTCCCGCCGATTCAAATCCAGGTTGTTTTAAGCTATTTGTTAAGCACAAATGCCTTGAAAGCTCTTCCCTAAGTTTTGGGTCATGGTCATCATCTGACCATGTGTATAATTTTGCAAACCGGTCTATTTTGTCTGTTGGAACATAAAACCCAGTATCCTTCATATCCAGTTTACCAAACAATTCCTTTTGATAAAAGTCTCCTAAACTCATCCCTGACACAACTTCTATAATGGCTCCTATTACATCTGTACTAAATCCATATCTCCACTGAGTTCCCGGTTCAAAGGCCAAAGGCTGCTTAGCAACCTTCCTTATTAGTTCCCTTGTACTAATTCCTTTTCAACTATCAATATCCATCTGAACTTTATCAAAAAGCTCCTGCATAGCTAAGCCAGCCCCATCATCCCCTGGGTAGACAATTCCTGAAGTCATATTTAATAAATCCTTTACCAGCATTTCATGCTTTGCCTCAACTAGTCCTTCTTTTGTATAAACCTTCATATGAGAAAATTCAGGTAAGTACACTGAAACTGGGGTATATAAATCTAATTGTCCCCGCTCCACTAATATATAAGCAGCTACAGCCGCAATGGGTTTACTCATAGAATATAGGCGAAAAATCGTGTCTGATTGAATAGCTTTTTTGTTTTCTATGTCTGCATACCCGTAACTCTTGTAAAACATCCTTTGATTTTCATGCAAAACACATATTGAAGCGCCTGCTAATTCTCCTTTGTTAATTTTTTCTTCAAAAACATTTCCAAAGGCTTTTTCAAGCAATTCTCTTTTTTTCATTATCATCATCCTTTTTTCGAGTTAATATATTTCATTATATATGTTTGGTTGGTAGTTGTTAGAACCGTTCGGATTGATTGAATTGATTGAATTAATTGGGGTCAGACCCCCGAATTCCTTGGCTTAGTTTTGTAGCTTTGCTTCATATTCATTTGAGATTTTCACTTTCATCTCTAAATAATGTTGTCTACTTGTATGAACAATTTCAACATCATAGTCATACTCTTCTAGATCATTTTGCATATCGTACAAGGCTTTATATACCTTATTATCTGCTTGTGACTCTAGTGTAGCAATTTCATCCACAATGCGATTGGCAGCTGCCTCTTGCTCCATCTTATCTTCTGTTTTTTTAAGGTCTCTAAGCTGAATATAGCAACCATCCACTGCTTCTAAATAAGATTCCTGCAATGACCCTAGATAGGTAGTATAAGATTCTATTAATGTTTCTTCATGAGTCAATCCATTGCCTTTAGAATCAAGTTTTTTATCTTCTGGATCTGTTTCTACCGGTGGCATTTCCATCCCCGCCAGCGGCACCCTTCCTATTGGATTGGTTTCAGGATTGATTTTTGTTACAGGATTTTTCTCCTCAGATATTTCCACCTTAGGTTCCTCCATCTCACCTACTGATTCAGATACGCCATTTGTTAATTCTGCCTCTGCTAATTTGGCCTCATTCGTAGCTAGTATTCCTTGATCTGGAAACATTGGAATCTCTATCTTTTTTGCCAACACATTAACGACCATCAAGACCACAAAAAGAGCACCACAAAATCCTAAGAAAAAACTATATTTTTTCTTAGGAACCGTATATTCCTTTATAACAGATTGATTTTTAAGAATTCTGGTTGGGTTTTCTGTAAGCCACTGTTTTGCTATTGCTTTACCAAAAGTCCTTGTGATATACATCTTAGCTTCAGCCATTCGTGGCGAACGAGCCCTTAGATTATGTGCATCACTTGCAACCACATCCACTACACCTAATTCAATTAATTGCTTTGCCCTTTGTCCATTTTTTGTTTTTCTATCAAGTATATTCATGGCATTTACCTGAATTACATAGTTATCCCCATCAAGTGCTTTTATATGGTCTATGTTTTTGCAAACAACACCATATTCCTCTAAATGGGCAATAATGGGCTTCCACCCCAATAGGTGTAGACCATGTAAAAGCGTGTCCATTTGATGATAGGTAATACGCCTTGAAAATTCAACAAGGATGTAATCCGTATTACCAATAGTTTTTATAGGAAGCTGATCTAACCCACCAAGGTGTTTTCTTGAAATATACATTTCTGCACCTTCATGTAAAATCAAATCAGGTAGTACACACTTTACTTGGTTAAAAAACGTTTGAAATAGATCTGTTTTTCCTGCTTGCATTTGTTCATTTAGCGGAATATGTCCAAAAGACATGGGATGGTGCATATGCGGCGTTACAACGATTTCCCTTGCTCCTTGTTGATATGCTTTCCTTAGTAACTTAATTGCAGATTCTTGATTGTCTGGTCCATCATCAACACAGGGTAAACCGTGAAAATGTATATCAATCATTTTCAGGCCTCCTTCTTTATTTACTTGACACTTGTATTATTTTGCTGATTTGCGCTGACTGCGAGGTTTTTTCGGTTGATCCTCCGCATAATAATAATAGTAGCTATTATATGCTCTTGTATCCTTAACTTGAATTTTATTCAAAACAACACCCAAAATATTTGCTCCAACTTGAAGAAGGGCATTTTTTGCTTTATTAACAAGTTCCCGATTAATAGCCCCAGATTGTATCACTAAAAGAACACTGTCAATATAGGTACTCATAATGGTTGAATCTGTTACTGGAAGCACTGGGGGAGTGTCAACAAAAATATATTCGTACTCTTCTTTTAAAGACTCCATTAACTGTTTCATGGCTTTTGATTGTACTAATTCTGAGGGATTTGTTGGAATATTCCCAGATGTTAATACATCAATCCCTAATACTTCATGCCCTTGTATATAATCCATGGGGGAGCCTTGTTCTAGCAAAAGTTCCGCAAGTCCTCTATTGTTATTAAGCTCTAGCACTTTATGTACCCGCGGCTTACGCATATCTGCATCAATAATTAACACTTTATTACCACCTTGGGCCATTGCTGCTGCAATATTCGCTAATGTCGTTGTCTTCCCTTCCCCTGGTGTTGGGCTAGTTACTAAAATAGTTTTAATAGCCTTGTCCACATTCGCAAACTGTATATTGGTTCGTATAACACGATAAGCCTCAGAAATCGGAGACTTTGGGTGACTATTTACAATTATATTTTTCATCATTATTCTCCTTATTTTTTTGGTGCTGTGTCAAAATCAATAATAGCCCCAACAACTGGTAATCCAATATACCTTTTTACATCGTCTTCTGTTTTTATACTTTGATCTAAAAACTCTATAAAAAATACAAGAAAGATTATAAACATCATTCCTAGAATAATCCCAATAGCAAGATTTTGCACTGGCCGGACATTGATTGGCTTTGGCATAGGAATTGCTAGGTCAATTAC
>DUUM01000205.1 GCA_012841565.1 Candidatus Epulonipiscium sp.
GCTGCCATAGTAAATGCTTAATCATATTTACCTCCTTGCAAGCTTGGCTTTAATACAACGACATGTGGGATTGTTTGACTTATTAAAATCTCGCAATCATTATCCAACTCCACTACAGAATAATTAATCGGGTCAGTAACACCTTGTCCGAAGAAGTGCCAAAACCTAATGTTATTTACTCCTTTTTCGCCTGCTGTGTACTTTTTGTCTTTTAACTCTATGCTGACGTACTCAGATTTGAAAAAATCACAATCATCTTTCATCTAATTACCCCCTTTGGGTAGGTTGCCCCTACCCTCTATTTAAAATGGCACATCTTCATCTATTGCCGCATCTACTTCTGAACCAGTTGGGACTTTGGTTGCTTTCTTCTTAATATCCATAGCATTGCAAACCTCGTCATATTGCTTTTTAGATAACTGGCTAGGGTCACTAAGGTTATATTTAAGCTTCAATGCCTTGTTGGCAGCAGCTGCATCATATCCGCCTGTCCTGGCTATTGCATAAAACCTTTTAACCTGTGCTTCTGATAAAACTCTATCTGCTTTAGGTTCATCTTTGCCCTCGTCTCTATCTATCTGCTTGTCTAAATCCTCCGTATCATCTATTCCTAGCAATGCACCTAGTGCATACTTCCTAGCAAAACTACTTGTTGCTCCGCTTAATTGCCCTTGGCTCATGATAGATAGGTTTTCTTGCTCTCTTGCAAATGCTGATGCAGATACAGAATTAACACCGTTTAAACTTTTCAATGTTACTGTTGATTTTACATAGTACCTGTCACCTATTAGTTGCAAATCATCATTTAACAACAGTAGTAATTTGTGTTCTTTCAAAAAAGGCTTAAGTGCTGCAATAATATCCTCCGTACTCCTGTAATTGTAATTTTTAGCCTTCTGGTCTTTAGGGCTTCTAATCTCAAGCTGTATCGCATGTAACTTCTCATAAATAGTTAGCGGTTCGGTTAGTGTTTCTTTCTCTTTATCAGCCATTATTTCACCTCAAGCCTTTCTGGTACTTCTTCAACTTCAAGCCCTTCAATCTCAACTACTTCTCCAGTGTTTTTGTTAATAATAAGGTTGTCCATTATTTCAAGTTCTTTTTTGTAAGTGGCCCAATCTAAACTGTAAGTAACTTTTTCTTTAACTAGATCAGCACGTTCGTCTTTAAGTGCTTCAAGTATTGCTGCATTGTCATTTTTAAGCTTGGTTGTAGCTTTTTTAATAATTACATCACCTGCAAGCAATTCAAGCTTGCGTTGTGTCTTAGTTTCCTTCGTCTTGCTTATATTCGCTATCTGTAAGAGTTCAAACTTACACTGCTCTATCCATTCATCCAGTTTGCTAGTTTTGTGCTCTAACTGCTCATTTATAACCTTAATACGTTCTTGTGCTAGCTTATTAAATCGTTCTCGCTCCACCATATTTTCTTTTATCTGCTCAACCAATCTATCAGCATGTGCAAGTATTTCAGTTTCTTCCATACCTCTAAGCTTGCTTACCTTCCCAAAGTTCATACTGCAACTCCCCCTTTTTCTATTTGTGCTTCAAGTTCCTTAATGCGTTTCTTTAACTCCGCATTTTCATTTATATATTTAAAATCAGTTTCTCGTTCATAGTTAAGTTCTTCTTCCAGTTTATTGACCTGCTCAATCATTTCTACAAACATTTCTAAAAACTCATTCGGTGTAACGCTACGTTTGTCCTCAAAAAAACCCTTTGGTATGTCAATTTTCATTTGCAACCCCCTAATCTTCTATATGAAATTTACCGTTTATTATAATATCCCTAGCAATATCGGTTTTACATTCCTTGGATAAATTGAATAATAAATCACCTAAATCTCTGTATATCTGGTTTCCGAATGGCTCATATACTAACTTCATTCTCTTACCGCTCGCAACTGCTTCCATAAAGCTCACTGGCTGTTTAACCTCTTCCCAC
>DUUM01000206.1 GCA_012841565.1 Candidatus Epulonipiscium sp.
ATGTGGGATTTAGACAACCTAAAATATATTAACGATACCTATGGCCATGATCATGGGGATAGGTATATCCAAAAGGCTGCTTCTATTTTAAATGAATTTACAATATATAATGCCATTGTGGCAAGAATGTCAGGAGACGAATTTTATACATTTATCTATGGTTATAAAGAAAAAGAAGAGATAAGAAAAAGAATCAAGGAAATACAAACAAGATTATACAATACACTTTTAATAATGCCAGATGATGAGACCTTGCGTATTAGGGCGTCTGCAGGAATTGCATGGTACCCGGAGGATTCTAAAGATTATGATGAGCTTGTTAAGTATTCGGATTTTACCATGTATGAGATAAAAAGCAAAGACAAAGGGAATATAGGGGAATTTAATAAAGCTAATTATAATAAGGATTCAATCCTCTTACATGGGAAGGAAGAACTGAATCATTTTATTGATCAGGAACTTGTCAAGTATGCATTCCAGCCTATTGTAGAAATCAAGACTGGGAAGGTATTTGCATACGAAGCACTCATGCGACCCCAAACAAAAAAACTAAGTTCCCCACTGGATGTTATTAGACTTGCACAATCGCAGTCTAAATTATATGAAATTGAAAGGCTTACATGGTTTAAAGCCATGGAGTGTTTTGAAGAGCAAAAAGAACACTTTGGGGATACTAAGATATTTATTAATTCTATCCCAAGTTATGTATTATCAAAACAGGACCTTGAAGTGTTTGAAAAGAAATTTAGCAATTATTTAAGCCGAATTGTTATTGAAATTACAGAAAATGAACAAAGTAATGAGGAATGTACAAAAATAAAGCAGGAAACAGCTGCTAGATGGGGAAGCCACTTAGCATTAGATGATTTTGGATCTGGATATAACAGCGAAGTGGCCCTTTTAGTACTATCCCCTAAATTTGTAAAAATAGATATGACAATTGTACAGGGAATCGATACAGATGAAAATAGGCAAAAGCTTTTAAGCAATATAATATCCTATGCCAAAATTAGAGATATTAAGATTATAGCAGAAGGAGTAGAAAGCAAAGCCCAGATGAGTAAACTTATTGAATTTGGTGTGGATTATATGCAAGGGCATTATTTAGGAAAACCCCAAATAGTACCGCAAGAGGTGGACCCTAAATTAAAGTCATTCATTCAAAAAGAGTTATCACTAAAAAAGAAATGAGGAAAAAATGGAAAATAATTTTGAACATCTAGGGATTAGCAAAGAATTAGCTAAGGTCCTAAAGAAAAATGGGATTTCTAAGCCAACACCCATTCAACAAATAAGTATCCCTACAATATTAGCAGGCAAAGACATATCTGGGAAAGCCCAAACAGGAACAGGCAAGACCCTTGCTTTTATGTTGCCATTATTTGAAAAGATTGATATTAATAAAGGTTATACCCAGGGACTAATTATCACCCCTACAAGAGAACTAGCTATTCAGTTAACAGAAGAAGCAAAAAAATTAACCCCTTATAAAGATGTCAACATATTAGCAATATATGGTGGGCAAGATGTGAGTAAACAAAGAAAGAAATTAAAAAGAGGGGTAGAGCTAATTATAGCTACTCCAGGAAGATTACTGGATCATCTGGA
>DUUM01000207.1 GCA_012841565.1 Candidatus Epulonipiscium sp.
GGAACAAAAGGGGCACGATCTTCTAATCTCATCGGTCGAAATTGATACTCTTTTTTTATGATACAATCTTTATTATTCATTATTAGTTATTCCCTCCATACTATTTGAGAGTACTCCCGGAAAGTCTCTAACTTTTCTGTTTGTACTCTTTTTTGTTTTAATTTTTTCTCTTTTATTTTCCGAGGGTATCCATATCCACACTAAACTTTAGCTATATTATATCATATTACAGAAAAAATAGGACCATCCGCATTGGATAGTCCCATCAAAGTGTTAATATCTATATATAGCAGCTACTCCACTTGTACTAGGCATTCTTTCTTTAGGAAGAATAACTATTTCACTTTTATTTTTATATACCATAATAGCTAGATCATTAACCCTCTGTGTTAGGATAGTTGTCGTATAGAATAAATGATATATAATAGAATTACGACAATAATCTAAGGAGAAAAGCCATGCTAAGTGCCCATAATTTTTCTGCTTCTTCCCGGTCCAGTGCAGGGGGTGCTGGATCTTCCTGGGTTGTAAGGTTAAAGAACTTACCGCTTATATCATCTATCTCCTTAGAAACACCTAGATAATAGAGGGATTCTGAAGAATTTTCTATTGATCTTGCATTTTTATCGATAAAATTCCTTTTATAAAACTTGTACAGTCTACCGTTACCTTTACCACTGTTTGTTTTCACATTGCCAGGATGCATGGCATTTATTGTTACGCCACTTTTAGAAAAATAATCGTCAAATTTGATCATGGATAGCAATTGTGCCATTTTTGCCACGCCGTAGCTCTTTAGTCCTGAGTATGAATGTTTGTCCCACCTAAGGTCATCTAAATGTAAGCCCCAAACAGAAAACCTATGAGCCTCAGAGTTTACATATATAATACGGCCACTATTTTGCTTAATCAATTTATCTTTTAGATAATAGTTTATAATAAAGGAACTCAGATAATTAGTTTGAAAAACTTGTTCCAAATTATCTTCTGTAAAAGTTTTCTTTGTCAGGTGTATACCCGCATTATGTATGAGAACATCTATATTTCTATTGAGTTGTGCTAATTCTTTTGCCACTTTATGTGTGTCGGATAATCTAGAAAAATCCGCAATCATATAGGAACAATGACTGCCATATTGACTTTTAAGCTCTTGGCACAATTTTTCTGATTTTTCCTCATTTCGATTGATTGTTAAAATATCTGCCCCCATAGATGCATATTTCTTGACTGCATCTAACCCTATACCAGAGGTAGCACCTGTCACTACGACTAAACGATTTTTGAAATCTTGGGTACATATTTCAGGGTTCTTTTTTTGATTTCTTAACATGGCTAAAATATTAGACCACTTATATTCTTTAAAATACTTATTCATAAAGTCCTCCTATTGAAAATTTTCTTACTTAAATCCCATATATATCATTCAATAAATTCTAAAATTGCTTCAACTGCAATATCTTGTTGCTCCTCCTGAGTAATAGTAGCATCTGGATCACCTTTCTGACGACCATAGTTCCCAAACTGCGCATGATTTCCGCCATCAATAACGACTATATTCTCTGTATAATCAATGTTCTTCTCAAGATTTGAATTAAAGGTCCCATACACTGTAAGGGCTTTCTCAGGTGGATAATCACCGTATACATATGCACCCAGCAAAATAAGTCCTTTTACTTTATCACTATTCTTAGAAGCATAGCTACTAGCCATAGCCCCACCCATAGAATGACCACCTATGTACCAATTCTTAATATTGGGAAATAATTCAAAGACCTCATCTGCTGCATTAGGCTTAAATATTGCCATATTAAAAGGCATTTCTACCAAAATACAAGTAATACCATTTTGCCGCAATTGTTCTAAAATCGGTAAATAAGCAATTGCTTCAACCTTAGCACCAGGATAAAAAACAAAAGCAGTATCTGTAACTTCCTCCGAAGATAAAATCGTTAGATTATTTAGGACTTGAATATCCCTACCTGTCTGGAAAGCCATAACAGCAACACTATCTGCTTTGTAGTAGTCTGAAACATAGATATAAAAAAATGCGGCTAGCATTAGTAATACGGCTAATAAAGAAATCAAGGGTATCTTTATTAATTCCTCCCTAGAGGGTCTGACC
>DUUM01000208.1 GCA_012841565.1 Candidatus Epulonipiscium sp.
TATATTAAAAATAATAGTGTAGTAACAGAAACGGATACGGAAATAGGAAAGCGATAATACCAAGGAGGTAAATCATGGGAATTGAGTATTATGGGAATGAGAAGATATGGAAGTTAGATACGAAATCTTCTAGTTATATCATTGCAATTGTAGATGAGGAACAATTTGTAGGCCATGTTTATTATGGGAAGAAATTAGCAGATTATAATTTAAATTATTTAATGAGAATTGATGAACCACCCTTTGTGCCATCACGAAACAATAGAGACAGGGTTCCTTTTTACGATAGTTTTCCTATGGAATATCCAACCCATGGTTTAGGAGATTTTAGAGAATCTTGCTTACAGGTTAAAACGAAGGATGGACATACGGCTTGTGGACTTCAGTATGTATCCCATGAAATTACAAAAGGAAAACCTAAACTAAAAGAGCTGCCTGCTACTTTTGCTAATGAGGATGAATGTACAACACTTCAATTAAAATGTATGGATCATCTACTAAATTTAGAAGTTGTATTGATGTATACTGTCTTTGAAAATTTAGACGTCATTACTAGAAGTGTTGCTATTAGAAATTGTAGTAAGGATAAGATAAGTTTAACCAAGGTACTATCTTGTTGCGTTGATTTTGATGGAATGGATTACGACTTAATTACCATGCATGGTTCTTGGGCAAGGGAACGACATGTCCAAAGAAGTGCTGTTAGGTATGGCAAGCAAAGCACCTCATCTATAAGAGGGGAGTCAGGGCATCAAGATCATCCTTTTATAGCTTTGCTTGAAAGAGAAGCAACAGAAGATTATGGTGAAGTATATGGATTTAACTTTGTGTATTCCGGGAATTTCATTGGGCAAGCAGAAGGAACTCAATTTGATGCAGTAAGACTGGTGATGGGAATACATCCTACTGATTTTAAGTGGCAATTGAAGCCAGATCAAGAATTCATAGCACCAGAGGTTGTAATGGTATATTCAGATGCAGGAATAGGAAAGATGACACGAACCTTTCATGATTTATATAGAAACCATTTAATTAGAGGAAAATATAAAGATAAAAAACGTCCTATTTTAATTAATAATTGGGAAGCTACCTATTTTGACTTTAATACCGACAAATTACTTTCCATTGCTAAAGAAGCCTCAAGTCTTGGAATTGAAATGTTGGTGATGGATGATGGTTGGTTTGGTGAGCGAAGGAGTGATAATAGCTCCCTTGGGGATTGGATTGTAAATGAAGAAAAAATAGATGGTGGCCTTAAAAACCTGGTAGATCAAGTGAATGGTCTAGGGATGGAATTTGGTATTTGGGTGGAACCAGAAATGGTCTCTCCTAATTCGGAGTTATACCGTAAGCATCCGGATTGGGCAATTCAAATTCCGGGAAGGGTTGGAAGTCTTTGTAGAAATCAGTATGTACTAGATTTTTCCAGGGTAGAAGTGAGGGAGTATATTTACGGGGCTATTAAAAAGGTATTAGAAAGTGCAAATATTACCTATGTAAAATGGGATATGAATCGTCAGCTTAGTGATATGGGTAGTAGCCATCTTTCGGCAGAATCTCAAGGGGAGTTATACCACCGGTATGTGCTAGGTGTATACGACATGATGAACCGATTAACACAAGACTTTCCATATATCTTGTTAGAAAATTGTTCGGGAGGAGGGGCTCGTTTTGACCCTGGAATGTTGTATTACAGCCCGCAAATATGGTGCTCTGACGATACGGATGCCATTGAACGACTAAAAATACAACAAGGAACTGCAATGGTTTATCCTCTTTCGACCATAGGGGCCCATGTAAGTGATTGCCCCAATCATACAGTTGGAAGAACCACACCGTTTGAAACAAGGGGATATGTGGCTTTGGCAGGTACCTTTGGCTATGAATTAGATGTTACCAAAATACCGGAAGAAGATAGAAAAATAATTCCTAAACAAATTGAAGCATATCACAAGTATAATGATTTGATCCGCACAGGAGATTATTACCGCATTGGGAACTTATTAGAAAACAAAGAATTTGACTGTTGGCAGGTAGTGGCTAAGGACAGATCGGAGGCTTTAGTTACCTATATCCAAGTGCTTGGAAGGCCAAATTATCATAGTAGAAGAATTCGTTTAAAAGGCCTAAAAGACTATAGTTGGTATCAGAATCAAGAAACGGGAGAGGTTTATTCTGGTGGTGCATTAATGAAGGCGGGAATAAATATGATTGATATCCATGGAGATTTTAAGGGGCGAATGATTTATTTAAAAGAGATAGAAAATGATTAGTGGTCAAAGGATTGACAAGAAGTGCAATAAATTGTAGTATTTAATTATAAGCTTACCGGTAACTTTCACTTAATTAGCTAATCGATACTAAAAGTTGAGTGAATAATATAACAATTACCAATAGGCTATCGTTAAGAAGGACGTGATATAATTGAAAAGAAATATTACAATGAAAGATATTGCAGAAAAATTAGATGTAAGCAGCGTTACAGTTTCTAAAGCCCTAAATGATAAAGATGGTGTTAGTGATGAACTAAAGCAAAAAATTAAGGATTTAGCCAATGAAATGGGATACCGAATGAATACTTTAGCCAAATCTATGAAGGAAGGCTGCTCTTATAATATTGGGGTGATTATCCCAGAATGTTTTACCGGTGGCCTTCAATCTTTTTACCTAAATTTTTACCAAAGTGTGGCTCAAGTGTTAGAAGAGTACGATTATTACGGTATTCTTCAAATATTATCTAAGCAAGATGAAAAAGACTTAGTTTTACCTAGAATTTATCATGAAAGTAGAGTCGATGGATTTATTGTGCTTGGGCAAGTCAGTAGGTCATATGTTGAAACATTGCAGGGTATTCAAATGCCTATTGTGTTTTTGGACTTTTATGATGAACATCTAGAGATGGATTCTGTTATTACAGATAATTTTTATGGAGCATATAAGATTACTAATTATCTCATGCATAGCGGACATAAAAAAATTGGCTTTGTCGGGGATATTTATGCAACTAGTAGTATCCAGGATCGGTTTTTAGGCTATTATAAATCTTTGTTAGAACATAAAATACCTTTAAAACAAGAGTTTGTTATTAAAGATAGAGATGAGCATGGCAAATATATTGAGTTAGAATTTCCCCAAGAGATGCCTACAGCTTTTGTATGTAACTGCGATCAAATCGCCTATAATGTAATTGAAAAATTGAAACAAATGAATTATGACGTACCAGGAGATATTTCAGTTGTAGGTTTTGATAATGATATTTTTGCAACCATTTCCACACCACAAATTACAACAGTGGAAGTTGATATTGAGGAAATGTCAGCTACTGCTGTGGAATATATTTTAGAAAAGATTAAAATGAATAATAGAGAATATGGGCGAGTTTCTATAAAAGGTAAAATTATATATAGGGAATCTGTTAAGCAATTATAAAAAAACGTAAAACAATTAAACGGAGGACTGAGATGGGGAAAATGAAGGTAGCTCCTATATTTAGCGATGATATGGTATTGCAAAGGCATAAAAAGATTAATATATGGGGAACAGGGGTAGAAGGTAGTAAGGTTGAAGTTACCATTGGCGATATTTGTGTAAAGGAAGTAGTTGCAAATAAGCAGTGGATGGTACAACTACCTAGTATGATGGCAGGAGGACCTTACACTCTAAAAGTAACAGATGGTGCCAATCAGGTAAGTTTTAAAAATGTAATGATTGGAGAAGTGTGGTTTGCTGGAGGACAGTCTAATATGGAGTTAGAACTAAAGGACTCAGCCAATGGCAAAGAAGTAGTAGCAATGGCTAACCATGATAACATTAGGTTTTATAAGACCCTAAAAACAGCTTTTATGGACGAGGCATCTTTGAAAGAGGAACTTAATACAAGATGGAAGATATGTAAAAGTGATACTGCTGGAAGCATGTCTGCTGTAGCATACTATTATGCAAGAGAATTAGCAGAGGAACTGGATGTGACCATTGGAATTATTGACTGTTATTGGGGCGGAACATCTGTTACATGTTGGATGAGTAAAGAGTATTTAGAAAAGGATCAAGACGGCTATGGTTACATGAAAGCTTATGAAAAACTAGTAGGAGATAAAACAGATGAACAGTATGACCAAGAGATGGCGCTTTATCATCAGTCATATCTTGACTGGTGTGATCGGGTAGATTGCTTAAGAGATCAAGATCCTAATGTTTCGTGGGAGATAATTAATGAAAAAGCTGGTTCTTGTCCTTGGCCACAACCAGCTGGGAATAAGTCACCCTATAAGCCGGTAAACTTATATGAGACCATGATTTTAAGAGTGAATCCTTATACAATTCGGGGGTTTATTTATTACCAAGGGGAAGAAGATACTTACAAGGCTTCTTTGTATAGCAATCTACTGATAAAGTTAATTGATCAATGGCGTAGTGATTGGAAGGATGACACACTTCCATTTCTCTTTGTACAACTTCCTATGTATATGGCAAAAGGTGAAATAGATAATAAAATGTGGGCTGTTTTAAGGGATCAACAAATGAAGGTTTTTAAAACAGTAAAAAACACAGGCTTAGCAGTAATGATTGATGGTGGTGAGTTTGATAATGTTCATCCCCTAGATAAGCAAACGGTGGGATATCGTTTAGCACTTCAAGGAATGAAGGTTGCCTATGGAGCTTTTAATAATGCCGATGCACCTACCTTGAAAGATTATGCTTTTGAGAAGGATAAGATTCGTTTATCTTTTAATGATATGGGAGAAAAGGTTGTTGTAAAATCTGACTTAAATCGAGAATCCTTAATAGAAGGATTTGAAATAGCTGGTGATGACTTAATATTTATTCCTGCTACAGCTACTATTGACGGTGGGGAAATCCTGGTATGGGGAGATAACCTAAATAGACCAAGGCATGTGAGATATGCTTGGACTAATTATGGTCTTGCTCCTATTTATAATGGACATGGGTTGCCTTTGGCGCCATTTACAACTAGTAACGACCTTTATATTAATGAAGAAAAATAATAAATACGGAGGGATACAATGTTCGAAAAGAATTATAAAAAGGAACTTGCTAAATATGACAATCTAATTGAGGTAAAAAACAAAATATCAGATGATTATAATGGCATTTATAATCGTTGGGTTCATCCGGTTCTTACAAAGGACCATGCTCCTCTTCACTGGAAGTATGATTTAAACCCAGAAACCAATCCTTACTTTATGGAAAGACTAGGGATTAATGCAGTTTTTAATGCTGGGGCTATTGAGCTAGATAATAAATTCTATCTTGTAGCTCGTGTTGAAGGTTACGATAGAAAATCATTTTTTGCAGTAGCAGAAAGTGATAACGGAGTAGAGGCTTTTAAGTTTTGGGATTATCCAATTTTATTACCAGATACAGAGGAAAAGGAAACCAATGTATACGATATGCGATTAACAAAGCATGAAGATGGGTATATTTATGGCGTATTTTGTTCTGAAAGTAAGGATGAGGAAGACGATGACTTATCCGCAGCAGTAGCACAAGCGGGTATAGTCCGTACAAGGGACCTTAAAACATGGGAGCGATTACCTAATCTTAAGACTCTATCGGCACAACAAAGAAATGTTGTTTTACATCCTGAATTGGTAGATGGTAAATATGCTTTTTATACAAGACCCCAAGATGGTTTTATAAATACGGGAAGTGGTGGGGGGATAGGGTTTGCCTTATGTGATGATATCAATAACCCTAGTATAAGAGAAGAACTTCCACTTAGTCAAAGGAAATATCATACGATTACGGAAGGTAAAAATGGTGCTGGAGCAGTCCCTATTAAAACAGAAAAAGGATGGATTCATATTGCTCATGGTGTAAGAAATACAGCAGCAGGACTTAGATATGTGATTTATGTATTTGCAACAGATCTAGATGACCCTACTAAGGTAATTGCTGAGCCATCAGGATACTTAATAGCCCCTTATGGAGAAGAGAGAGTGGGAGATGTCTCCAATGTTACCTTTACCAACGGTGCGATTGTAAGGGAAAATGGAGATGTTTATATTTATTATGCTTCTTCAGATACAAGACTTCATCTAGCAACAACAACAATCGGGCAATTAGTAGACTATACATTTAACACACCTGAAGATCCACTACGCTCTGTGGATTGTGTCAGGCAAAGATGTGATTTGATTAAAAGAAATTTGGAGTATTTAAACAAAAAATAAAACTTGGAGTGATAGCGTGAAATATATAAAAGGATTTACTTTTGGATTTATGACACCAAGAGGAGAATATTTAACAGAGGAATCAAAAAGATCCTTACGGATAATGAAGGAGCAAACAAGTGCAGACACTGTGTTACTTGCTTTAGCTGCACATCAAGAAACAGCCCAAAGTGAAGAGGTAGATTATTTAGGAGCTCATATGCCATCTGATGAGGAATTGGTAGGGATGATTGATTATGCAAAAAAGCTCGGATTACGAGTTATTTTAAAGCCCCTTGTTAACTGCATAGATGGAACGTGGCGAGCACACATTAATTTTTTTGATAAAGAAGTTCCTTGTGAGCCGAAATGGTCTAAATGGTTTAAAAGTTATACCCAGTATCAGTTACACTATGCACACATTGCCCAACAAACACAGTGCGAAATGCTTATTGTAGGATGTGAAATGGTACAAACCGAGCGAAGGGCAGACCAGTGGAGACAGCTTATTAAAGAAGTAAAAAAAGTTTACACAGGACTGGTATCTTACAATACAGATAAATATCAAGAAGACAATGTGACCTGGTGGGATGCTGTAGATGTTATTTCTTCTAGTGGTTATTATCCAATTAATGATTGGGACCATCAGCTTAAAAGGATAGAATCTATTATTAAAAATTATGATAAACCTTTTTTCTTTGCAGAGGCAGGGTGCCCATCAAGAAAAGGATCCTCTATGGTACCTAATAATTGGGAATATCTTGGAGAATTGAGTTTAGAAGAGCAAGCAAGCTATTACCAGGTTATGTTTGAAAAATGTAAAGATATAGACTGGATAGAAGGTTTTGGCTTATGGGATTGGAAATCTGATTTATACCAAGAAAAAGATGGTGCTAAAGACGACGGATACGAGGTATATGGTAAACCTGCATGTGACATTATTAGGGCATATTACAGTAATGGAGGTTAAAGATGAGAATTGGTGGTGGCATTGAAAAGCCTTATACAAATCCAGATGAATGGATTGCAATAGTAAAAGACTTAACATATAGTGCGGTCCTTTCTCCGATAAATTATAAAGCATCTAATGAAGAAAAAAAGGCTTATTTAGATTATATAAAAAAATATGATTTAGTTTTAGGGGAAGTGGGGGCATGGGGAAATCCTTTGTCTACTGATCCTACTAAACGTAAAGAGGCAATGGAATATTGTAAAAATCAACTAGCATTGGCTGAGGAAATGGGCGCTAATTGTTGTGTTAATATCGTTGGGGCCCGAGGAGAGAAGTGGGATGGGATTTATCAAGATAATTACTCTGAAGGAGTCTACCCA
>DUUM01000209.1 GCA_012841565.1 Candidatus Epulonipiscium sp.
CGCATGATAAAGTAGAGCTATACTATCTCCGTCTTTTCTCATTTGATTTTAATTATCTATTGCATCTTGTTGGTGATCTTTAAGTTCGATTATTTTTCCTCTTTGTTTAGGAAGGTAGTCTGCCATTAATCTAAACTTTGGAAAGTCACCTATAAAGCTTAGAATTTCATTTTTGAATTTTTCAGGTTGGTTTTTAAGTTGATTATATGCCCATCTATAAATCTTCCAGTCATTGTAGACTAAGCTATTTTGTTTAAGTAGATCGTCATAATATTTATTGCTAGATACTTTGCTTGGATTGTGATATGTCTCTCCGTCAATTTCTATGGCTATTCTTTCATCATCACTTTCCAATGCAAAGTCTATGTATCTACTTTTCCCATAGATACCTACAAAAGAGTGCTGGACAGATATATATTCACTATGCTCTGGTCCAAATACATCACAGAACAATTCTATAAAGAGATCTTCAGCTGGGCTATTTAATTTTCCACTTGTAGTTATATTTTTAGTCATATTTATCATCCTATACTGTCTATTAATTTATTACCTTCATCAGTATTAATCCCTTATCGAAAGCTCCTCTTTTAAGCTTCTTCCCTTGTCTTATGGCTTCAAATTCTTCTAATTCTTCTGTAAGCTTGGTATTTAATAGTTCTAGTAATTCTTCACCTTTTGCTATTTCAACAATGGGGGTTTTCCCCGCTGTCTTTTATTATTTCTGGTATTTTGTCTCTAATGAGTTTGTTGTAATTTATTTCTGTCATTAAGTTTCACCTCTTATTTTAGGCATTTTGAACTCCCATAATTGCATAGGGGATAGCTTCTATAATATCACTGGCAATCATTCCATACTCACCTAGTCTACCTCTTGCTTTGGTTTTCTTTAACTACAAGTTTATACTTATTCATAATGGAATCCCCATTTCTATGTCTTTATTTAGTACCATTTAAATCAACTGTAACATTATCCAAGCCATTTTCATAGAATTCCTGGCTATATTCTTCTTCCCTTGTCCAAACCAAAGTTAGGTGTTCGGTATGTTCTAATTCATCTGCTTTATCAGCGTATTCTTCTGCTATGTCACGCTTTGCTAAATTAAGTACTAGATTAGACCAAAATATTTCATCTTCTGATTCATCAATAAAATCGTGGATTCTACTTTCATCATATTTTCGTGTTTCGTGGTATTCATTATATTCCTTACTATATTCAATTAAGTCTTCATGCCCCATTTGTTTTGCAAATGAATAAATGTACTGTTGTAAATCAAAGAATTCCTCTTCAATATCATCTGGCAATCTATGACCGTTTATAACTAACTCTCCAGCATAGATTAAGTCAATTAAAGTTCTAAATTGTTTTTTTGTAAAATTTATTTTCATAAGTTCCTCCAGTATAATCTTCCATATTTTCTACTTCCCTATTTTATCTTAGTTCTATTATAGTACACTAATATAGTTTTTGGAAATTTTGTTATGATTTTTCTTTATCTGTTCTTAGTTTACTCACAGTTTCGCTTAGTACCTCATAATTAAGTGAACCTTCTGCACTGTCTTCTCTAATTCCTATACTTTCAGCTGTAGCTGCTGCATAGATATTTGCCCCAAGGAAGATGAATTCCCAGGAGTATTTATCCTTTTAGCGTATAGCCTTTTAACATTTTACCTCTCATTCATATCCCTCTCAGTCATTGCTTGGTAATAATTAGAACTCTAGTATGACCCAAAAACAGAGTCCTTCCACCTTATAGAAGTTTTCAACTTGCTTTATAAAATTTAGGACTTCTTTTTTAGGGTTTTTATTATAGACATTATCGTAAACAAAGAGTAAGTCACCATTAAAATATCCTTTAAGCCTTTATCCATGTCTGCCATAATTTTCTCTCCTCTTACCCCTAGACTTAATCTGAAAAGTTTTCAAATAGATGGTCTAGGAGTTTTTCGTCTCCTACATCATCAAAACTCTTAAATCTTTCAACTACCACATCTCCATCTGGAGAAAATTCCACCTCCCATCTTTGCCCAAGAATAGCCGCTTCCACCATAATATGGTCATTTCTTACTGTATCTAATTTGTAGGAAATTTTATATAAATAACTATAATAATCTGCTCCTTTTTCTAATATTGCTCCATACATCTCTATTCCTCCATCTATTTTTAAAGCTCTTAAGTATGTAGCTTTATTTTTTATAGATACCCTATTAAAATCTACCATATCAAGCTTATACGCTAATACCTTTTTCAGCTATCTTATCAAGTCAATGATATAATTTTCCTTAAAAAACTTTACTGCTTTTTTTGTTCCACAAGCTAGTTGCCTAGCTGTTTCTTCAACAGTAAAGTAGATATAAACCCTTCCATTTTCATCTGTCCAGTTATTCTTATAAGACAAAGTACTCCTTGATAAATGCATGTAATAAAGAACCTTCGCATCTATTGATAGTTTTTTAAATTTCTCATATCTTTCTATGGCCTTTTTTAAGGCTAGATCCACTGCCTTTGTATCTTTTGCCTAAAAGAATACTGAATATAAGCCTGACTCCTTATTTTTCATTACAGAAAAATTTACTCCATATCAGTTAATCTGATTAAAGGCTTCCCTTACGGCCACACCCCTTCTTTTTAATTCAATATGGATAAGAGGAAGACCATTGACTAAGAATGTTATATCATATCGACTTTTGTAAGTCCCAGCTTCTTCTTCATACCTAGATATTACGGTAACGATATTGGCAACAGTAAGCTTTTTGCAAGAGTGGCGGAGTCGGGTATTGATTTTTGTTTTCGGGCTTGGCCGACCCAATCCTTTGCACTTTCTTCTATCATACC
>DUUM01000210.1 GCA_012841565.1 Candidatus Epulonipiscium sp.
ATAAGCCTCATAACTTATATTTACAAACTATTGTTTCTACAGGTTTATTATCTTTATTGGCACTAGTAGTGTTATTTATGACTTATTGTGTTTTATGGTTTAAGCATATTAGGGCTTTAGGGGAAGATGATATCCGGCGATGGATGAGTATTGGAATATTTGCAGCTATTTGTGGCTACTTAATTGCAGGATTATTTAATGATAGTGTTGTTTCTGTTGCTCCGGTGTTTTGGATATTATGGGGGCTTGGTATTGGGCTTACAAGTTCTAAGCAAAAGGCATGAAAGCTTGTTCGTAAACTGATATAATAAAGGAAAATGGAGGGGTTTTAATGGGTAAAAAAGTAATGATGGTGTTTTTAGTAGCTTGTATGGCAGCGGTGCCAATTCAAATCTTCGGTGCAACGGATAATTATATTCCTTCTATTGCTACAGGTAAGGTGGATCAGGTTGTTTTAGGACAAATAACCATTGATAATTCAAACTATGACTTTCAGGCAGGACAGTTTTTTAGATTAAATCTTGTGAATGCAGAATTTGATATTGATTCGAATGATGCGGTAAGGATTAGGTCAAGTAGTATAGAGTTTGAAGATGGCTATAAAGATGAAGTAGTAGGAATGGTTAGGGAAAAAGTTACAGATGGCGGCACAATTAATATTAGCTTTTTTACTAAGTTACTTGGTGGGCCAGCAGAAATTGTGATTGATTCTATGGACTCAGGTATTAGCTCAGGATCTCATTTATATGCAACATCAGGAGATATGCCATCGTCTTATAAAGGGCAAGTTCAAAGTATGAAATCTGTGCTTTTAAAAGATGCGGTAATCATAGAACCAATTATCATTAAAGAGCCTAAAGAGGCCTCTTTTCGAACTAGCCAAATGTCTAACACGGACAAGAAAGACTTGATTAAATTAACCTTAACAGATCCGCAATTTGAATTTCGTAATGCTACCTTTAAAGACTGGGTTAAATTTACGGTTGATGATGGCAGAGGGAACGTGATTAGCTATAAAGAAGGGCAAGATGAGGAAGTCCAGTTTAATCAAATGACCAATGTCATTACCTTTAACCAAGAAGACGATGAGATTTTTGAATTAGAGGGAAGAAATTATACCATTACAATCGAGAACTTAAAAGTTAGGGCAATGGAGACAGATGATCCAAAGAGAGAGGTAGAAGTGCAAGTAAGCGGCGCATTAGTGGAAGACCAAAAGATTATTGTTGCCCATCAGGATGTTCGGGAAAAACCTAAGCCGGAACCAGAGCCTGAGGAGCCGGAGACGCCTGAGCCTACAGAACCAGAAGAACCGGAAGTGATTATTCCGCCTGTAATCCCTCAGGAGCCAGAGCAAGTGCCCCCTAAGGTAGAGTTTACAGTTGGTAAAGAAGATTATAAAGTAGATGGACTTTCACATCCTATTGATGCAAAGCCCTATATATCTGCTCATGATAGAATTATGGTACCAGTTCGTTATGTGGCATATGCTCTAGGCGCCCAGGAGAAAGACGTAAGGTGGGACGGACAAGCAGGAACGATTACAATTAATGGTGACAAGCCAATGATCATTGATATGAGGAAAAAAGAAATGATCAGAGCTAGTATTATTAATACCCTGTCAGAAATAAAAATAATAGATGGAAGAACCTTTGTCCCTGTTGGAGAAATTGGTAAAGCATTCGGCTCAAAAGTGACATGGGATGGAGAAAGCAGAACGGCAACATTTAACTAACACAATGGCTGATAGCCAAAATAAGATATATATCTTCGACTTAGCAACTCTTGCAAAAAGTACAAAGGCTGCTGGGCTGAACATATATATCTTATTTTTATGCAATTAATCTATTTTATGTTACAATTTCAAGTCAAAAGGCTTACAATATTGAAAAATATCCCTTAATGTTCTACAATATAAGAAGAAACAAGAAAATATATAAATTCTAAACTATTATGATTAAGAAACTTCGGCGCAAAAAGGTTGTCAGGAATAGATCCCAGCGAGCATCCTTTAGCGCAGCTAAGAGAGGCGAGTCGGGATCTATTCCTGACAACCTAATGCGGCAATTCTAATGCGGCAACAAACTTATGTCTACAACCAAAATTTTAAAGGAGGCACTACCATGCGTAAAAAAATAATAAGCATTATAGCTCTAGCCACATGTTTCGTAATGATGGCCACCACCACACTATTTGCTTCGCCAATGAAAGATGTATCATCTAATCACTGGGCCTATAGAGAAATTACAGAAATGCAAAAACAAGGACTTTTACTACCAAGTAGCCAAGGGGAATTTTTTCCGAATAATTATGTCACCTATTTTGAGCTTAGTAAGGTTTTAGCAAAAGCAACGGGATATAAAAATGCAGCAATTGATCCTAATATAGATCCTGTCCTTAAACAAGCCATAAAGGATAACTATGAAAAGCAAAAAAC
>DUUM01000211.1 GCA_012841565.1 Candidatus Epulonipiscium sp.
AATTTGTACTCTCACAACTTCCACCTCCACTTGATGAGTTTATGCTCAAATAATTCGCATAAAAAAAAAGACCTATTTAGGTACTCATTAAATATATCACAAAATAATTCAAGTAGTCAAGTCTTTTCGGGTCTATCTTTTTGATAAACTACCATCTTCTATCAAACATTTAACACTCTTAAGCTCTGCCCCTGTCGCCGTTACAATTTCCAGTACGCTAGCTAGGGGATGTTGCCTAATATATTCAATGATTAATTCATAATCCTTGGCATTTTTTTTGGCACATATTTTGCAATAGATTTCTTTATTTTTTTCAAACATCCTATTGCAACGTTTGCAAATTTGATATGCCATGGTAATCTCCTTTTAGATCTTTATATTCTTCTATAGCTTACTATGTTTTTTATACTGTTCGATTATATATGATGGTGCCTTTTGAATAGGCGCAGTCTGAACCTTAGATTTTCCTTTTCCTTCAAATAAACGCCTATTCTTTTCCTCAGCCTTTGAAATCCCTTGTTTCGTTGCCATAATCTTTGATACAAGACCTTGAAGTCTTGCAATATCCCGCTGACCCTTGATCATATCTTTCTGCTGTGAATAGATGGTTTCAAATTGTCTCTCTAGTTCGTCTAGCTTCAATATATGTTCTTGTTTGTTTTTAGCAAGCTGTGATAGCATGTCATGCTCTGAGCTATGTAAAATGATTGTTTCTTGATTTTGGGTCATAATATAGATATCTGATGCAGTTTTTAAAATATTTTCTAGCGTGATAAATAACCGCTCCACGGACACTTGCTTCACCCCTTTTTCACACCTATTGTTTATAGTATATCACACCAATCACTTCTATTCTACAGATTATATCGGCTAATTCAGTCTTTTTCCTTATTCTCAAATCAGAACAAATTTTCCATTTTCCCCCTCATAAGCGACCCTAAGGGCTTTGCATTGATATATCCCCAATAACTGCTCAAATACTATAAATTTGATCCTTTAAGATAAATCAAAAAAGTACCGCCCCTACACAAGTAGTTTTGCGATACTCTTTTATTGGAATGTATTTTATAAGCTTGTAAATTTATCAATCATATTGACCAATTCCCCTATTTCCGGCTTACTCATTTGGGCATCTGCACCAACGGCTACTCCTTTATGCCTTAAGTCATCCGTAATTAAAGATGAAAAGATAATAACCGGAAGCCCATTAAGAAGGGGATGCTCTTTTATTCTACGTGTCAAAGTATGCCCATCCATCTGTGGCATTTCAATGTCTGTAATCATCACATGTACATGTTTTATAAAATCACTTTTCTTTTCTTTTGCAACATTATATAAATATTGTAATGCCTGTTCCCCATCATCAAAAAACTTCATATTCTCATATCCAGCTTTAGTGAGGGTATTTTTGATTAACTCTCTAATTAAAGCCGAGTCATCAGCTAAAACTAATTTCACCTCGGACCTATCGCGAACACTAATATTAGCCATTCGCTCTTCTGTAATTCCTATACTTGGGTTAATATCTGTAACAATCTTTTCAAAGTCAAGTAACAGTATGATTCTTTTTTCAAAAATAATATTCCCTATGATTAGTTGATTACTTAACATCTGCTCTGGTTTTTTAATGTCCTTCCAGCTAATCCTATGTATCCCCACAATGTTATCAAATGTAAAGGCTACTTTGGTCTGATTAAACTCACTAATAATAGCATTTGAGTCTTTGCCTACAACCCCCTCTTTATAAAGGACATTTTTCAAATTGATTACAGGAATAATCTCATCTCTTGATAATGTTAGTCCTGCTAGAGAAGGATGCGATAGGGGTAAGGGGGTTAAATTATCAATCTCTAGTATTTCTCTAACCTTTATAACATTAATACCATAATGCTTATCATTAATCACAAATTCTAGTATTTCTACTTCACCTGTACCAGATTCTAATAATATATCAGTTTCCATGTTATTTACTCCTTTTTAAGAAATTAGGGGTTATAATCTTTATATATATTTCCATTATATCAGTAAATTCAGATGTTTGACAATGTTATTTGGTTTGTTTTTGAAGTTCCCTAAAAATCAAGTGCTTTAAATAGGGTTTATGACAAAATAAGATATAGATATTCGGCTTAGCAACTCTTTCAAAAACGCAAAGGTTACTCCGCTAAATACCTATATCTTATTTTTTCTCATCTTCTTCAGCTTATTAATTGCTATTTTTGATACGCCTATCTATTCCCGCTTATCAAAAAATACTCCTTCTTCCCTATAGGTTCCGTATTCTGGAACATAACTCTCCTCTTGGCGCCTTCTTTCTCTTATATCACGAAGTTGCTCTTTAACAACCGCAACATCTTCTTCCATATCTTGGACGCCTTTATCCAACAACTCCTGATTTGCATCATCGATCAATATGATTCGCCTTAAGAGGTCCTTAATGGGCCCTGTTAGCTCTTCGGATGTTTTGGGCGATATAGTGTCAGCCTTTAGATCAAGCTCATCTACCTGCCTCATAATGCCTTCTCGTTGGCTTATTAGGCTTTCAAGAAGCTCTAGCTCATCCTCTTCTATGGCACCAGTTTGTGCCTGGGTGTTTTCTAATATTAAGTTGAGTAATTGCTGCTTTTGATGTAGTTCATCCATAGGCTAGGCACCTCCAAATCCCTCTAGTTTATTTTTGGCTTGTTTTTGTAGCTTGAACCCAGGTGTCGCGTATTTCTCTAATAAAGTCTGCAGCAATATCTAATTGCTCTGGATCTTTAGCCATGTTTGCTTCCCTAAGCTGGTATAATACAAAATCATAAATACGATCCAATTCCTCAGATATAGGGTATTTACGGTCTAATGTTATTTGTAACTCTTCAATAATATTTTGTGCTCGCATAATAAGTCTATGGGCTTCTTGGATGTTTTTATTCTCAATGGCTTGTTTGCCCTGCATACAAAACTTAATGGCCCCATTATATAACATGAGTGTAAGTTCATGTGGTGATGATGTAAGTACTGCATTGTTTCGGTATGCGGTGTATGCGTTTGATGTTGTCATTTAGTACCCTCCAAATTG
>DUUM01000212.1 GCA_012841565.1 Candidatus Epulonipiscium sp.
AAAAGATTCAAGGCCGGGTTACCAAAAAAAGAAGAAATAAATGCGAAGGAAGGCTGCTTTCGGTGTTAGAAAAAGCCCCCCATGAAGTGGAACCTTTTTGCAAACATTTTGGGCCAGAAGGCTGCGGAGGCTGTGCCATTCAGCAGCTTTCTTATGAGGATCAATTAGTTAGAAAACAAGAACAAGTAAGGGAACTATTTAAAGATGCTGGAATAATTGATTATAAGTGGAAAGGCATTCAGCCAAGCCCAGAAGTATATGCCTACCGCAACAAGATGGAGTTTTCATTTGGGGATACCTATAAGGATGGGCCCCTAGCTTTAGGAATGCATAAAAAAGGTGGACGTTTTGATATTATTACAGTAGATGGTTGCCATATTGTAGATAGCGATTTTAGTAAGATTCTAAGACATGTCCTGGACTACTGCCAGGAAGCTGAACTTTCCTTTTATCATAAAATGACCCGGCAAGGTTACCTGCGTTATTTAGTTGTCCGTAAATCTAAAACCACAGGGGACGTGCTGGTTAATCTAGTTACCACAACCCAAATAGATCACAACTGGGATGCTTTAGTAGAAGACTTGCTTAAATTAGATCTTTTAGGACAAATATCAGGGTTTATTCATACCACCAGCGATACTTTATCAGACGCTGTTAAACCGGAAGGAGCAGAGCTTCTGTATGGGGTAGATTTTATAAGCGAAGAAGTCCTAGGACTAAAATTCAAAATATCTCCATATTCATTTTTTCAAACAAATACCAAAGGCTCTGAGGTGCTCTATCAAACAGTTATTGATATGGCGGGAAATATTGATGAGAAAACAGTATTTGATTTATATAGCGGTACGGGGACCATTACACAAATTATGGCCAGTGCAGCCAAAGAGGTCCATGGGATTGAAATTGTGGAGGAGGCAGTGGAAGCAGCAGTTGAAAATGCTAAGCTAAACGGCCTAGATAATTGCCACTTTATAGCAGGAGATGTGCTGAAGAAAATAGAAGAGCTCAAGGGAAAGCCGGATTTAATTATACTAGACCCCCCAAGAGAGGGAATCAATCCTAAGGCAATTGGGAAGATTATTGATTTTGGAGCCCCTGAGATTGTATATGTATCATGTAATCCTAGGTCTTTGGTGAGGGATTTAAGGGTTATGGTAGAAAGTGGGTATGTGGTGAGGGAAGTTCAGTGTGTGGATATGTTTTGTCATACAAATCATACAGAAACAGTTTGCCGCTTAGAGGCATTGAACGTTTAGTGACGCTTTAAGGGTTTGGATGTTATTAGTGGAAGTTAAAATATGTTTTGTGTCCTCTTAGGCTTATGTCTAGGAGGATTTTTTGTAGGGTTAACAACATCTAGTGATTAGTCCTGGAGAATTTTGATGAATATAAAGACGCCGGATATAGAAAATGGAATATATCTTTTCTTTCTTGTTTAGTTGTGGTAAAACTCAGTTTATGAGTTGTCAGAATATTTTAGGGTCAGTCCCCATAGGGGATTTGCGTAGCAAAGCGCCTTGCTAACCAAGTAGGGGTGGAGATACCTAATTATTTTTACAAGTTTCACCTAACTTCAGAGAGGCTTGATCAGCCTATAGGTGATTTTGTTGAAAAACAAGGAGGGTATGAGATAACGGGGGAAAAATATTATCCATTTAGAAGTATTATTGAGTAATGATTTTGTAGGAGTTATAATGTTGTTTGATTAGAATAATATGATATAATGGAGGTAACTTTAGAACGGGACAGTTTAGGTGTGTGTATATAAAAATTTGCATAAGGGAGTGAACTGATGGGACATGTTAAAAAGATAGAGTTGTATCAAAAAATCATTAATCAGCTAAGACCATTTGAGGGTGAAATGTTAAAGCAAGTAAAAGATTTTTACAGAGTTGGGTTAACATGGACATCCAATGCATTAGAGGGTAATTCCTTAACTGAAAGTGAAACAAAAGTTCTAATAGAAGATGGATTAACCGTTGGTGGGAGACCCCTAAGAGATATGTTTGAAGCTGTAGATCATGCAAAAGCATATGATTATATGTTTACACTCCTAGCTAATAATGGAATAGAAGAAGAGAGTATACTATACTTGCATAAATTATTTTATCAAAATATTGATCAAGAGTTTGCAGGAAGGTATCGTGATACCCCTGTATTTATTTCCGGGTCCAACTATCCAGTGAGCAAGGTAGAGAATCTCAAAAGCGAAATAGAAGACTTATGTAAATGGATAAGGGCAGAGAGAAAACAATATCATCCAGTAGAGTTTGCAGCATTGCTTCACAAAAAATTTGTCTTTATCCATCCTTTCAAAGATGGAAATGGTAGAGTTGCTAGACTTTTGATGAACACAGCACTAATACAAGATGGATATTTACCAGTACTCATTCCACCAATATTAAGAACTGAGTATATTTCACTACTGGAAAAAGCACATGAAGATGATAGCTTGTTTGTTAACTTTGTTGTAGAAAGAGAGAAAGAATCACAAAAAGACTTTCTAAGGCTCCTTCATATTCCGGTGCCTAAGCTAGGGTAGGAAATACTGTGCTTAGGAAAGTAGTGATTAACGCCGTTAGTCATAAAAAACGTGATGAGACACCTGCCATATTACAAAAAAAGGTTTAGATACAAACGGTTGTGGGGTTTTTAGAAGAATAATTGAGTGTGTTTTATATCTCCTTAGGCTTAGATCTGAGGAGATTTTTTGTAGGGGGGTGCACTATCTGGCAGAACCTGTCCATTTTAATTTTTATTGACAAGATAAATATAAAGCAGTAATATTACGCTATACGATATATCGTGACACATAATATATTAGAGCATAAAAGAAAGGATGTTTCCAGTGGCATATAACGGCGGACCTATGACAGAAGCGATGTACTATGTACTATTAACACTCATGAATCCAAACCATGGATATCAGCTAATGGGTGCAATAACAGAGGTTTCGAATGGCAGAATAGACATGGGGCCTGGAACGCTTTATGGGGTTCTAAGTCGGATGCAGAAAGATGAACTTATATTATTAGCAGAAGATGATGGTAGGAGGAAAACTTACAGAATTACAACTGATGGAGAAGAAGCTCTTCGTATAGAGTATAAAAGGTTAATGGCCTTAATACGAGATGGAAAGATTTTAGAGAGAGGTGCTGAAAGTGGATGAGATTACGTTACAAGTTACGGCGCGTTTAATGTATTTTCATCGCTTGTTGGACGGAATGCACCTGAACTTCATACTGATCCTGCCGAACAATTTTATACATTAAAGGAGTTGGATAAAAAGCTTGCTAGGAGCTCTATATTAGTTGTAGTTCCAATAATTTTAATGATAGGTATGCTTTCAGCTGTTTGGTTTTTTAATAAAACACCTATTATTGCCCTAGTGGATGGAAGCATACTTCCGTTTATACAGAATATAATGAAAGAAACTAAAACATTACCATTAACTAATACTGATCTACCTATTGTAAGACTAGCAGATATAGAGCAGAGTCCTAATTTAATTAGGGAGAGCTCTTATTATACACGGAATAATGTTGATTGGGGTAATAGGTATAGTTATGATTGGAGTTTATTAGCACCGGTACAATATGAATCAGAAGAGAGTGGTATCGTTTCTAATGAAGTGTGGGAGGATGGCAGTGGAGAATATTCCCCAAGCATGCATACAAGAGTTTATAAACTCAGATTTTCTTCTATGGCAGAGAACCTTATTTCAGATTTGATAAAAAGATATAGCCTTGAACATAAAAATGGCGAATTTGTTGAAACAAAGCATACAGACTTTGATATCTTGATTGTTCATGAGGTAGATGGATTTAAAGAAGTATTTGCCTCTAATTTAAATAATCAATAAGAATATAAATATAATGTGAAGTCGAGCTAATTCGCAAGCTTCTATAGAAGGTGGTAAAATGAAAATTATAAAAAGAATCTTTCAAAAAAGGAAAAATGATGCAAGTGCTACTGGTATTATAGGCGGAGCCGACGGTCCGATTGGTGTTTTTATTTCAGGCAAAAAAACATCAAATAACTCTGACCAGCAAACATTTCGCAAATATGCAAAGACAAAGATTAAAGCGAACTATCGTCCCTTTTACGAAATAGAAAATCATCTTATAAAAAATTATAATGCCGTTCCATATCAGCTTTCGGAAAGAAAATTAGAGATGTTAAAAGCAAATGTTATTATAAACAGGTTTAAAGAGGTATTGATTTTGCCTAAACCTTTTGGAGAAAACCCTACAAAAAAGCAACTCCTCGAATATGCGAAAAATGATACCTCCTTTGAGCAAGCAAGAAGCTATCCTGCTGAAAAATTAGGGCTGATTATGAAAGCCTATAAACTACCTATTACTTTAGATGACCAGCACGAAGTAGTCGTTGAGTTGGAAATGACAAGTGAATATATGAGTATTTCAGATGCCCCCAAAGAGGTAGCTGATGCATTATTTATATGGCAGGGTGTTAGCGAAGAAGATGTAGCGAATGAATCCCCACGATTTATTGCCTATGCGTACACACTAAGAGACATGGGAAAGATATAGCATGCAAAAAATGTAATATACATTTGAAGAAGGAAAGTTACAAGAAGCAATCTATGATTTGGAAATAGATTTAAAAGATAGACAAATTATGATATAATTTGAGTATGAAAAAGCGAAAAAGAGGTGAGATCATGGAAGTAACAATTAGACCATCAGCAGATTTAAGAAATAAATATAATGAAATATCTAAGCAATGTAAAGAGA
>DUUM01000213.1 GCA_012841565.1 Candidatus Epulonipiscium sp.
AATATTATAAAACAGCCATGGAAAAAATGGATTTTCTAAAGGCTCTTGGTAATTCAATCATCGTAACCGCTGTTTCAATAGGAATTATTGTGGTACTGGGATCCATGACGGCTTGGATGTTAGTAAGGGTTGATAATATGTTAAGTAAGGTGATCTTCATGATTTTTATATCTACCATGTTACTTCCTTTTCAAACATTGATGATGCCACTTATGCAGGTTGCAGGATGGGTAAGAAACACCCTTCATATTCCTATGATGGATACATTAGGTGGCTTAATTTATATGAATGTAGGCTTTGGGGCAAGTATGGCAGTTTTTCTTTACCACGGTTTTGTAAAATCAATTCCTATTTCCTTAGAAGAGGCTGCCACTATTGATGGTTGTACTAAATTCGGGGTATTTTGGAAGATTGTATTTCCTATGTTAAAGCCAACAACGGTAACGGTTATGATTTTAGATGTTATTTGGATTTGGAATGATTATTTATTACCATCACTGGTCATTTCAAGTAAGAAACTTCGAACAATCCCGCTTTCAACAGCATCTTTTTTTGGACAATTTACAATTCAGTGGAATATGGCTATGGCAGGCCTGATGCTGACCATTATACCTGTTATTATTTTCTATTTAGCCGCACAAAAATATATTATTAAAGGAGTTGCAGCAGGTGCTGTAAAATAGCTTTTTAGGGGGACATAACTTGAAAAACAAAAAACTAATTTATGAACTGAATGATTTTAATATTGATAATGATAATTTGTTATTAAATGAAACCATTTTTCATAATGCCAACGGTTATATTGGTGTTCGGTCAAATTTTGAAGAAGGATACCCAAAAGGATATGATTCTATTAGAGGGTCCTATATTAATGGATTTTATGATATTGCAGAAATGAAACAAGCTGAAAGCTTATATGGCTTAGTAGAAGAAAAACAAACCATGCTAAATGTAGTTGATTCCCAGGGAATTAAGCTGCTACTAGATGGGGAAATTTTTAGTATGTTTCAAGGGTCGGTTATAAAGAGTAAACGTTGGGTGCATATGGGTAAGGGGTACACAGGCAGAATGATTTTATGGTCTTCCCCCGAAGGAAAAGAAGTAGAAATTATCATTAAACGGATGACTTCTTTTTACCAACCAGCTCTTTTTACCATAGAATATAGTGTAAAGGCCTTGAATTTTGCTGGAACAGTTGAGTTTATATCTTCCCATAAGGGCCAGGTAATGAATTATTTTAATCCTAATGATCCAAGGGTAGCAGGTGAAAGTTTTAAGCATATTTTGCCTATTGATATTAAGTTAGAAGATGGTGCATCCTATATTAACTCGGCAAGCTCAAAATCTGGATTATATGTTTGTACAGGTGTAAAAAACAGCTTATCAAAAGAAGGTAAGAATAAAATAGATGTCAAAGAATATGCCGCCATACATACATTAGAAACTTTTATTGAGGAAAATGAAACAGTTACCTTAACCAAACATACAGTTTTTAGTGATTCCATTCGTAATAAGAATTATGAAGCCCAAGGGCGTAGGGAGATGGATTTGACTTTTAAGGTGTCTTTAGCCAAGCTATATGATTACCAAGAGAAATATTTACAAAAATACTGGGAAAACTGCCAATTAGAAATAGATGGGGATGATGATTTAAGTTTAGCAGTCCGCTACAATATGTACCAGTTAATCCAGTCTGTTGGAAAGGATAAGTATAGTAATATTGCAGCTAAGGGCCTTAGCGGGGAAGGATATGAGGGGCATTATTTTTGGGATACAGAAATGTATATTCAGCCCTTTTTTACTTTAACCAATCCT
>DUUM01000214.1 GCA_012841565.1 Candidatus Epulonipiscium sp.
ATTAAGCAAATCATCTTGGAATTCCGTCCCTCTAAATGCTAGGACTATTACATTTTTTCTACCACTTTGTTGACCGCCTCGTGTTAACTGAACAGCTACATATCCTAAACCGTGCTTATTCCCTAGTTTTCCTATTCCTGAGTCACTAGAGGCTACAATTCTAAAATCTTTTAATTCTAGAATATCTTCTGCACCAATATTCTTCAAAGGTTCCCCTGTTAAAATACTAGATATCCTTTTTCCCTTATGCTGTTCTACATTAGAGTAAGCTAATCCAGCTACTAACCCTAATGTTCTATCAGTTATATTATATGTTAGTTTTTCAGGGTCAATTCCTGATGTGGTAAACTAAAGTTGTAACACCTTAGTAGAAATGTATTATAATATATATAACATAAATACTAAGGAGCGGATTGTTATGATAAGAAAAAGGTATGAACAAACATTTAAAGATAGGATCGTTCAACTACATCTCGAAGAAGGGCGTACAATCAGTAGTTTAAACAAAGAATATCAGCTAGGTAATGGAACAATAAATAACTGGCTTAAAGCCTACCAAAAAGCTTGTTTATCCAATCCACAAAAGGCTGAAGAAAAAGATACTTATGCCGAGATCCTCCGCTTACGTAGGGAGCTTGAAGAGATGGAAAAGGAGAACCGTTTCTTAAAAAAGGCGGCAGCCTTCTTCGCCAAGGAGATAGAGTGAAAATCTATCAATTCATTCAAAATAACCACGATGAATTTGGTGTAAGATGGCTACTTAGAAAATTTGATTTATTCCCCAGTGCATACTATAACTTTCTTAAAGACAGAAAGGCTACTTATCATGCGGAAAAAGCAAGAAGACTTATGACTATTCAGGAAATTTATCATAAGTACCAGGGCAAGCCAGGATACCGTATGATTAAACAACTTGATACAGGCAATCGTTTGGATTGCTGCTTGTATACTGTTCACCGTTATATGAAACAATTAGGATTGAAATCTGTTGTCGCTAAACGTAAACCTCAATATATAAAAGGAACAAGTCATAAAAAGTTCGCGAACCTACTTGATAAGAAATTTGTTGCCGCCAAACCCAATCTTAAATGGTGTACTGACTTTACTTATCTCAAGCTAACAAGCGGGGCTACACGTTATAATTGTAGCATCCTAGACCTATACGACAGAAGTATCGTAGCAACATTAAATGGCAAGGAAATCACTGCAGCCCTTGCAATAGAAACAGTTAAAATAGCCCTGGCTAAGAACCCTAAACATGATGGTCTTATGTTACATAGCGATCAGGGGTCACAATTTACATCTAAAGAATTTACTGATTTTTGTGCTAAGGAAAAAATAACCCAAAGTATGAGCAAGGCAGGATGTCCTTATGATAATGCCCCAATGGAGAGTTTTTATGGAACGCTTAAAAACGAATATATTTCACAGCATCATTTTAAAGATGACGAAAGCCTTAATAAAGGAGTTTATCAAGAAATTTATTGTTGGTATAACCACATCAGGCCACATTCATTTAATCATGGTAAAACACCTTTTATGAAAAGATGTGGATAAGTTGGTTTTTATTTAAAAGTTTTTTAATTTAACACAAAGACTTATTAATTGGTAATAGATTTATTATTAATTCATCTAAAGTGTTACAATTTCACTTGACCAGCTCAATACATACCTTCGTCCGGATACTCTTCTAAACTTGATGTATTCAATTTAATTACAGGAAGTGTATTGTCATTGTACCCTGGGATTTCTGGCGTTTCTGGTGTTGTTCCACTAGAGCCCCCAACGCTTTCCCCTTTATTAGGCGCCTTTTTATCAGGTTTTGTATATTTTAATGTTCCAATATTCGTGTTCCCATCTTCTACTGAAACTTCTCCTATTCTTTCAAGTTTATCTTGCTTTAGAAATACTGTGTACTTGTTATTAGGTAATAGGCTAGTTTCTATTATCCCATTATCCAAAGTATGTGTTACAAACTTACTCTGAGATATAAATACTAAAGCCGTATCTGCAGGAGCCTTCTTACCATCTTGATCTACTAATAATCCTGTTGCTTTAACAGAATCTTGGATTTGTCCTTGTTTATATGTTACAAAGTTGTTCTTTACTGCTACCTTTTGTGAATATATTTTCTCTTTATTTTCATCTTCAATTATTAGAAAATAATTTCCTGGCTTCATGTCCTTAATATCTAGGTATCCTGATTCATCAGTAAGCCCTTCTTTAATCAATTCATATTCATCTGTATATAACTTAATTGCAGCATTTTCTACTAATGATTCTCCATTTATTGCTGCAACTTCTATGCCTGTGTAGGAAGTAGCGGCAGTGTGCATTCTTTTTAATATTGCAACTGCTTCTTCTCTCGTTATGTTGTTTTTCCCCATAAAATTCCCATCGGGATAACCTTTTATTACACCTTTTGTTATTAAGAACTTTACATGTTCTTTTGCCCAGTCCCCAATCTTATCATAGTCCTTTATTTCAGGTATATCATCTGTATAATATTTATATACCCCTAACATAACACTTATTGTTTTTGACGCTTCTTCCCTTGTAATATATCCGTCTGGTTTAAAACTTCCATCTGGATAACCACCTATGTATCCAAAGGCTTTACCTTTTTGAATATCTTCAAAAAATAGATGATCCTCGGTAACATCTGTGAATTCAACTATTTCTTCTGTTTTTGGTATGTCAAACGCTTTATTGATGACTTGAATAAACTCTGCTCTTGTAATATTTTGTTTTGGTCTAAATTTACCATCCTTATACGTAGTGATATACCCCTCATCTAACCACTCCATAATATCATTCTCTGCCCAACTCTTTTCATAGTCCTTCGTCTCGTTGGCAAATACAAAACTAAATTGAGATAACATCATTACAAATACTAAAACTACTGATAAAAACCTTTTATTCATTCTTATCTCCCTTTTTAACACATAATAGAATATTACACATATAATGTTAACTATTTCCAATAATTGTATCATGCTAGATAATTCAGGTCAAGCATATATTATATAACCCTTCATTCTCTTGTTATATTACAAATAACAACAAAATAGCCCTGGTATATTACACCAAAGCTATTCCAATCTCTATTATTACACGTATATCCCTTAGCTATTGAATTCGTAAATGATTTAGCTGATGGTACTTGTGGATTAAATCCATCTAACAATCCATCCCATTTTCCCTTAATTCATCAATAAACTGCTTTGCAGTACTTTTTCTAATATCTTTGGGGTCATTCCATCCCATACTGCCAGATGAATCAATAACTAATGCGATATCTAAAGACTTGTTTAAATCTTCTTCCTTGGTTTTAACTCAAACATATTTACATAAATCTTGGGTCTAACGACAAGATAGGTTGTCTTTATCTGATTGAATGCTTCCCAACTATAACTTGCCTTCTGACTTTTCCTATTTAGTACCCAAAAGATCCTCTCGCACTTACATCTCGTAAATTAGTATGCCTGCTTTTTAAACAAAATAGCAGTAAGTCCTCCAATAACATTTGATTCATTCCACCATAATACTGGCTAATATTTAAAGTATTTTTTCCTCATTTTATAATACTTTAAATTAGTACGTATTAGATAAATTATTAAAGCGCTTATTAACAATACTAAAATACTAATAATCACGACTATATCTATAATTATTAATATTTCAGCTATTAAAACACAAGCAATAACGCCGCCTGAAACACAAATATTACTTATCCATA
>DUUM01000215.1 GCA_012841565.1 Candidatus Epulonipiscium sp.
GTCCAATGTCTAATCAACAATCCATGGAGCTGGCTTAGTAGGTGCTTTTCTTTTGCTATAGCATTGGTCTGGTAGATCAGCCCACGGGAGATAATCTTTCAAAATATCAGGATTTTGTTTGAAGTCCACATTTGGAAGTTGCTCAAAAAGGTATTTTAAGTATTGAAATGGATTAAGGTTGTTTTCTTTAGCTGTCTCAATTAGGCTAAAAGTAATAGCACTTGCAGTAGCTCCTTTGGGTGTGTTAGCAAAAAGGAAATTTTTTCTGGCAATAACAAATGGTTTAATACTTCGCTCTGCACGATTATTGGAAATTTCACATCTGCCATCTAGTAAATAGTTCTGCAGGTATTTCCATTGATTTAAGCTATAACCCACTGCTTTTCCTAAAGCAGATTGTGGCAAGGGGTTTACTTTTTTTAGCCACACGAAATAAGCGTCCCATACTGGTTTAGCCAGTTCTAGTCGCTTTTGGTACCTTTCATCAGGTGCCATATTTTCAAGTTGTGTTTCTATCTTAAACAATTTATCGCAGTAGCCCTTTCCAATGGCTGCATGAGACCCTAAATGCTGATCCTTTGGGATGGATTTAAGGGCTTCGTCAAATTTTCGTCTTGCGTGGGCAAGGCAACCACAAATAGTGATTGCATTTTGAAGGTTGTGATAACCAGCATATCCATCGCAATGCAAAAAAATTCCCTTATAATCCCTTAAGAACCGCTTAGGATGTTGCTGGGACCTTGATGGCTGGTACTCATAAAGTACAATAGGATGTTCTAATCCATCATCCCCCGTGCGGTATAGCCACATATAGGATTTGCTAGTTGCCTCTTTACCAGGTTCCCTTAAAACTTGGAGTGTGGTTTCATCCGCAAATAAAAGCTCTCGCTCAAGGAGATCTTCTTTTAGCATTTCATACATTGGGGCAAGCCAATTTAAAGAGCAGCGATTAACCCAGTTAGACATTACTTGTCTTGAAAGGTCAATTCCGTTTCTTTTGAAATCCTGTTCTTGCCTATAAATAGGGGTGCCTTTAACAAACTTCTCAGTCATTATATGTGAGACTGCAGAAGGTGAGGCAATACTTCCCTTGATGACTGGGTTTGGTAGCTTAGATTTCGCAATTGAAACATGATCTGCTGTCTTTTCGCAGCTACGGCAGCTATAGATTAACTGAACATGTTCAAGGACTTCTACCTGAGCTGGAATAATCTTAAGCTCACGGCGTACTTCTTTACCCATCACATGGCGTGCTCCGCTACAATCTGGGCAAACCTGTTCCTCCTTAGGTAGTTCGTAAATAATCGTTTCAGTAGGAAGATCTTTTAGCATTTCTTCTTTATGACCTGCAGATTTTCTCCTCTTATAAGTGATTTCCTCTATAGTAGGCTCAGGAATATCCTCTTTTTCAAATCCTTCGGCCTCATCAAATACGAGTGCCATTTGGTCATCAAGTGTAGTTTTCTCGCTGGAAGAACCAAATTTTTTATGCTGATTTAGCCTAATTTGCTCCTCCAGCCAATCTAGTTTATGTTGCAGCATTGTAATGGTTTCTTCTTGAGATTTACATTTTTCTTCTAACTCACTTATGTATTTAGTTTCTTTTTGATTGGATTTATTATGTGTTTTCATAGCTTAATTATACCATTTTTCATGGGAAATTTGTTAAAAAAGAGAAAGGAAAAGTGCTGATTTTATAAGGCTTTTCAGCACCTTTTTCGACATTTTAGAAGGGTAATTAGCATACATCAGATACTGTGATTTTGGGTAATACTTTAGGCTGGTCAAGGGATAATCCTTCTAACAGCCAGCGGAGTTCACGGCGGCTGATAAGCCTTGCCTCGCTTGCTGTTTTAGGCCACTGGAATTTTCCCTGCTCTAATCTTTTATAAACCAAAACAAAGCCATTATCATCCCAAATCAAAGCTTTGAGTTTATCTTTCTTTCTGTTGCAAAACAAGAAAACACTTGGCGAAAAGGGATCTAATTTAAAATGTGTGCTAACAATAGCAACAAGGCCATCAATTGCCTTGCGAAAATCTGTTGGGCCACATGCTAA
>DUUM01000216.1 GCA_012841565.1 Candidatus Epulonipiscium sp.
AAATTGCAAAATCATTCTCCCTCATGTAATCCAAGCGACCTACATAAATAGATGCACCCTTAACAATTGCCCTAACTCCCCTACCAGTCTCAGAAGAAAATTCCTTGGGCCCTTCAAGAGGAATCCCCCTAGCAATAGCTATAGACAAGACTGGCTTTGCCAGTGGATGGTCTGAATATTTCTCAGCTGACCCAGCCAGGGATAGAATCTCTTTCTGGTCTATTTGAGCATCAGGGATGATCTTAACAACCGTAAGTTTACCACTTGTTATTGTACCTGTCTTATCTAGAAATATAGCATCCAGTTTCCCTGTTTCTTCAAAATAAAGACCCCCTTTAATTAAAACCCCCCGCTTAGACATATTTGTCATACCAGCTGTCACCGCAGTTGGTGTCCCAATAGAAAGCGCACATGGGGCTGCTACTAAAAGGATGGAAACTGCAGACTGAACATTGCGGGTAATGAGATAGCCAATAAAAGTTGCTATTAAAACAATGGGCAAATACCAAGTCGTAAACCTATCTGCCATTTTCTGAATAGGTGCCTTTACCTTTTGGGACTTTTCCACCCTTTCTACAATTTTTGAAAGGGTGGTATCCGCCCCCACCTTAGTCGCCTCTACTAGTAGGCGGCCTGTTTCATTAAGAGTTCCTGCATAGATCCTTGATCCTAAGTTTTTATGCTTAGCAATGGCCTCCCCTGTAATAGCCGCCTCATTTACATAAGCGCTTCCCTCTACAACCAGCCCATCAACTACTACTGTTTCCCCTGGCCTTACAAGCACTTTATCTCCTATTTTTATATAATCTATATGTACCTCTTCTTCACCATTATCTCCAATTAGTCTTGCAATGGGGGATGTTAAGTCAAGTAAATCTTCTATTCCTTTCCGGCTTTTATCCAGTGCATAAAATTCTACGGCCCCTGCAATAGCCATAATAAAAATAACAATTGCAGCAGAAAGAAATTCCCCTATAGCCATTGTAGCTAGTAAGGAAATAGTTACAAAAACATCAATGGTAACCTTTCTTTTAATAAAAAGATCCTGAAAACCGCGCATAAAACGGTTTCCTCCCCCGAGAAAAATCGCCATTAATGCAATATACCTAGCAAACTCTATCCCCTTAGCTCCTTGTCTTTCTAAGAAAAAACTTGTCAAAATCAAAACAAGAACAAAGGATGGAACTAAAGTGAGTATAAGAATCTCTTGGCCTTTACTAATTGATTGATTAGAAATATTGGTCTCAACATCTTGTAATAAGTCCGATCCGCAGCAACCCGACCTTTTAAGGGATTCTAATAATATATCAGAAATACCAATTTTCTTAGTCTTTTGGCCAGATGTATTTTCCATTATTCTAGTCCTTCCTTCATACCGTGTTTTTCATAGCCTCTAAAGATTTCTTCGATTTTCTCATTATGACATAACCTATAATAATATATAAAACTGAATGTCCTAAATTAAAAAGTACCGCTGAAGGGCTAGCGCCCGAAAATAAAGATATCCAAAACAAGGGACATAAGGTCCTAACATTAATATCATTTTACCAGACTTAATGGCTGCTAATAGAGCCTCCGCTTTATCTTTTTCTTTTCCATCTAAACTACCAACCCATTCATTCATACAGATACCTCCTGCTTCATCTTTTCCCACTGATCACTTTCAGCACCAAGAGTACACTTACCATTCACCCTCATGGATAGACGTTTCTTGCAACGCCTTATTTCCCCGTCCATTAACTCTTTTGGTATAGCCATAACAGTTTGTCTAAGGTATTGGTCAAATGGACCTTCACCAGGCCTATAATGATAAAATGACCATTTCCCTTTCTTTTTTTCATGAATTAAGCCTGCATTTTTTAAAATTCTTAAATGTTTTGAGACATTATACTGACTCTCCTCCACCACATCAATGATCTCAGATACGCTTATTTTCGAATCAATTGATAGCAATAACCACATTATTTTAAGCCTTGTAATGTCTGATAAAGCTTGGAATATACCCGTATAAATCTCCAGTTG
>DUUM01000217.1 GCA_012841565.1 Candidatus Epulonipiscium sp.
AAAGATAGGTTAAAAATAATATGATAATAATAGATATACAAATAAATGTGGTAGGTGAATAGTGTGGCAAAGCAGGATTATTATGAAATGCTTGGGGTCTCAAGGGGCGCAAGCGATACGGATATTAAAAAAGGATATAGAAAGTTAGCGAAAAAGTATCATCCAGACGTTAACCCAGACAACCCAGAAGCAGAACAAAAATTCAAAGAAGTTACAGAAGCATACGAAATATTATCTGATGCACAAAAGCGTGCCAAGTATGATCAATTTGGTCATGCAGCCTTTGAACAAGGTGGTGGCGGTGGCGGAGCTGGTGGTGGTTTTGGATTTGATATGGACGATCTTTTCGGTGGTGCATTTGGGGATCTTTTTGGCGGCGGTGGCGGTACAAGACGACGAAGAAATGGTCCTATTCAAGGGGCGGATATCCGGCAACCAGTGTCCTTGAAATTTGAGGAAGCTGCTTTTGGTGTGGAAAAAGAAGTAACAATCAATTCCTTTGATAGCTGCGGGACTTGTCATGGTAGCGGAGCAAAATCTGGAACCAAGCCAGAAACATGTTCAAGATGTAACGGAACAGGGCAAATTAAAACAGTTCAAAATACATTGTTTGGTGCCATGCAAAGCGTTCAGACCTGTGATGTTTGTCATGGGGAAGGAACGACTATTAAAGATAAATGTAATACGTGTAGCGGATCAGGTAAAGTTAAAAGCCGAAAAAATATTTCTGTTACATTCCCGGCAGGTATTGACCACGGTCAAACCCTAAGAGTATCAGGAAAAGGGGATGCAGGTAGTAAAGGTGGCCCGAATGGAGATCTACTCTTAGCTGTATATGTCGAAAAACATCCAATTTTTGAAAGACAAGATAATGATATTTACTGTAAAATACCAATTACCTTTGTTCAGGCGACACTTGGGACAGAACTTTCAGTTCCCACTTTAGATGGTAGTGTTAAACTGACCATTCCAGAAGGAACCCAAACAGGTAGTGTCTTTAGATTACAAAACAAAGGAATTCCTCATATTAGGAACAAGAAAAACAGGGGTGTTCAATATATTGAAGTGTATATTGAAGTGCCAAAAGGCCTAAAAGAAAAGCAAAAAGAATTACTGAGAGAGTTTGCAGAAGCAACAGGTGACTATCAACCAGAACAAAAAAGCTTTTTTGATAAAGTAAAAAACTTATTCGAGTAAAATTGTTTAGGCTAAAGTGTTTAAGCTAAAATTGTTTAAGCTAAAATTGTTTAAGCTAATAAAATTGTTTAAGCTAAGATGAGGAGATAAAAGTGTGAATTATATTCAAGTAGCAATTGAAACAAAAACAGAAGCAGTAGAAGCGATTAGCTACCTCTTAATGGAACAAGGTGTTGGCGGGGTTGAAATAGAAGACCCCAAAGACATTCTGATGTCCACCAAGAGCCCAACTTCTTGGGACTATGTAGAACCAGAACTTATATCAGGAGACCCAAATGTTGTTACTATAAAAGTATACTTTCCTGAGCATATGAATCATATTGAAAAAATAGCAGATATTAAAGTTAAAATTGATGCAATGAGAGAGTACCTAGACGTTGGCACAGGTAGCATATCAACAGTTCATATGGAAGAGCAAGAATGGGCTAATGAGTGGAAGAAATATTATAAATTGACCCCAATTGGTAAGAATATTATGATTAAGCCAACATGGATAGAATACACACCAAAGAATGATCAAGAAATCATTATTGAACTGGATCCTGGTATGGCTTTTGGAACCGGAACCCATGAAACGACATCAATGTGTATGGAACTTTTAGAAAAATATGTAACCGAAAAAGACATTGTTTTAGACATAGGAACAGGTAGTGGCATACTTGGTATAACAGCAGCTAAACTAGGCGCTAATAAGGTTATAGGCGTAGACTTAGATCAAACAGCTGTTAAAGTAGCAAAAGAAAATATAGATGAAAATAAAGTTTCTGATATAATGGAAGCCAGGTACGGCGATCTTTTAGAGATCGTAAAAGAAAAGGGTAACATTGTCATTGCCAATATTATTGCGGATGTTATTATCCCATTAAGTGAAACTGTAACAAATGTTATGTTAGAAGACGCATTATTTATATCCTCAGGAATTATTGAAGATAGAATTGATGATGTAAAAGCCGCAATAGAACGGAAATTCGATATTATAGAAGTTCTTCGAAAAGGTGAGTGGGCTGCCATTGTAGCTAAGAAAAAAGGTGAATAAATGCCAAGATTTTTTGTAGACTTAGATCAAATAACAGAAGATAAGATTGAAATAACAGGTCAAGACGTAAGACATATTCGTGATGTCTTACGTCTTGATTATGGTGCTCAAATAGAAGTTTGTAACGGCGAGGGCATTGACTATAAGTGTATGATTGATGAAATAAATAAAGAAACCATTATAGCCAAAGTCTTAAGTCAAGCTGGTTCTGTATCGGAGCCTACAACGACAGTTATTTTATTTCAATCCCTTATTAAAAGTGATAAAATAGAATGGGTGATTCAAAAATCTATTGAAATAGGTGTTGCTAAGATTGTGCCCATGCAAACAACCTACTGCGTCTCTAAAGTGGACCAATCTAAAAAAGCAGATGCTAAAGTCAGTAGATGGAATAAAATTGCGGGCTCAGCGGCCAAACAAAGTGGCCGGGGTATTATCCCGACAGTGGCAAGCCCAGTAACATTTGGTCAGGCACTGGAGTATTGCAAAAAAATGGATCTAGGCCTTATAGCCTATGAAAAGGAAAATCTGGCAAACCTAAGATCACAGTTGCAGGGCTTAGAGGGTAAAACCATAGGAATTTTAATTGGTCCAGAAGGCGGATTTTCTGAGGAAGAAATTCTAAAGGCAGAAAAAGCAGGTATAAAGGCCATAACCCTAGGTCCTAGGATTTTAAGAAGTGAAACAGCCAGTATAGCTTTAGTGTCAAACATATTATATGAACTAGGGGAGATGGATTTATGATTTACCTGGATAACGGAGCTACAACTCAGCCATTACCGATTGTAGCGGAAACAATGATGAAAGTTATGTTAGAAGATTATGGGAATCCATCATCCTATCATACAATGGGCCTAACGGCTGAAAAACATATAAAGCAAGCATCGGAGTATTTTTCTAAAGTATTACAATGCACGCCAGATGAAATTATCTATACATCAGGCGGTACAGAGGCTAATAATATGGCCATTATAGGAACAGCTTTGGCATATAACCGAACTGGAAAACGTATCATTACAACTAAAATTGAGCATGCTTCTGTACATGAGGCTTTTAAATATTTAGAAGAACAGGGATTTGAAGTTATATACTTATCAGTAGATGCTAGGGGGTATATAGATTTAGACGAACTTGTTTCTTCTATTAATGATGAAACAACCCTTGTTAGTATTATGCACGTTAATAATGAATTAGGGACAGTGCAAGACATCAAGGCAATAGGTCAAAAGATTAAAGAAAAAAATAAAAACACACTCTTTCATGTAGATGGGATTCAATCCTTTACGAAAGTACAAATAAATAGGCGGAGTAGTCAAATTGATCTTCTTAGCGTAAGCAGCCATAAAATATATGGCCCTAAAGGCGTAGGTTTATTATATAAAAATAAAAATACAAAGATGAATGCCCTATTATTCGGTGGTGGACAACAAAAAGGATACCGCTCAGGAACACAAAACGTACCAGGAATTGTAGGAATGCATATAGCTGCCCAAGAGATCATGGGACGTTTTGATGAGCATGCAGCGACCATTAGTGCTTTAAAACAAGACTTAGCAAATAGTACCCTAAGCACCATAGAGGGTACCTATATTAATGGGCCCAAGGTACAAGATGGGGCACCTCATATTCTCAATATAGGATTTGAAAATATAAAAGCAGAAGTTCTTTTACATGCCCTAGAAGCTGCTAAAATATATGTATCATCAGGATCAGCTTGTTCGTCTAATAAAAAAGTCACCAATTCAGTCTTACAAGCTATTGGAAAAAATAAGGAGCAATTAGATCAGGCCATCAGATTTAGTTTTGGTATTAATAATACCCAAGATCAAATGGATGAAACAGTTTTAGTGCTTCAAAAAACCATACCAATGTTGCGCCAGGTTTTAAGTTTAGGAGGAAGAAGAAGATGAAAAACATTTATTTAATAAAATATGGTGAAATAGCCATTAAAGGCAAAAATAGATATCTATTTGAAAATTCACTTGTAGACACCATTAAAAAAAATCTTAGGGAACTAGGGGAATTTGAAGTTTGGAAAGAGCAAGGTAGAATAATAGCAGAGCCAGAAGATAACTCAATTGACTCTATGATTGTCATTCGAAAACTACAACGTATTTTTGGAATTGTAGGCATTGCATATGGCAATAAAATAGATGAAATATCAATGGACTCTATTTATGAATCCACTTTAGCGCATATGAAAACAGTCTATGGGGATGAATGTCATACTTTTAAGGTTCAAACAAGAAGATCTGATAAAAAGTTTGAATATGATTCTATGGAAATATCTTCAATGGTAGGTGGGCACCTTCTTAGGAATATGCCAGATCAGCTGACAGTAGATGTTCATAATCCAGAAATCAAGCTGACAGTAGAACTTAGAAAATCCTTATATATATACTCCAAGAATTATAAAGGGGCAGGCGGAATGCCAACAGGAACCAGCGGAAGAGCTATGCTGCTTCTCTCAGGCGGAATTGATAGTCCAGTAGCAGGATGGATGATTGCAAAGCGTGGGGTAGAACTAGATGCCGTGTACTACCATAGTCCACCCTACACAAGTGAAAGAGCAAAACAAAAAGTAATAGATCTTGCTCAGAAGGTTAGCCTGTACTGCGGAAAGATTAATCTTTATGTGGTTAATTTTACAGATATCCAAATGTCAATTAATGAAAAATGTCCACCCGAGCAGCTTACAATTATTATGAGAAGAATCATGATGCAAATCGCAGAGCGCCTAGCTATTATGAAAAATTGTGACGCTTTAATTACAGGAGAAAGTATTGGGCAAGTAGCCAGTCAAACGATTCAAAGTTTATCTGTAACCAATGCAGCAGTTGATTTGCCTGTATTTAGACCCCTAATTAGTTTTGATAAAGAAGACATCGTAACCATCTCTAAAAACATAGATACTTATGATATATCGATACTACCATATGAAGACTGTTGCACATTATTTATACCAAAACGTCCTCAAACAAAACCTAAATTAGAGTATATTCAAAGATCAGAAAGAGTATTAGAAAGCTTTATAGAAGAAATGATTCAAAAATCAATTGATGAGATGGAACTGATTGAAATATAAAAAAAGTCCACTGTAAGGTGGACTTTTTTAAAACTAGATTTATTCAATTTAAACTATTCTGCTACATATTCGTCAATAAGTGGTAGAAGCTCTTCTATAATAGAATCATTATAGATATCTAGTTTGAGTGGTTTGCTAAGGTCTAAACTAAAGATTCCCATAATTGATTTTGCATCAATCACATATCTACCTGAAGATAAATCAAAATCACCATCATATTGGGTAATGATATTTACAAAATACTTAACTTTTTCAATTGAATTTAAAGAAATCATTACTGATTGCATATTTTTCCCTCCTATTTGGTTAAGGTATAATTAATGTAATCATAATGAAAATACACAGATTTGTCAACTAGAATAGAGGTGCTGAAATGGGGAAAACCATGTCTATATTTACCTTAGGATGTAAAGTCAACAGGTATGATAGCGAAGCAATAGAAGAAACATTTGTAAATGCAGGATATACAGTGGTTCCTTTTGACCAAAAGGCAGATGTATATATTATTAATACCTGTACGGTAACACACATGAGTGACCGTAAATCAAGGCAAATGATTAGGCGTACCAAAAAAATCAATCCAGATGCTGTGGTTGCAGTTATTGGCTGCTACGCTCAGGCAGCCCAAGAGGAAATAGAAGCCATTGAAGAAGTAGATCTGGTTATTGGAACCAACGGGCGTATACATGTTCTTGAAGCTGTAGAAGAATACAGATTAAATGGGATCCCTATGAATTTTGTAGAAGACATTATGAAGGTTCATGAGTTTGAAGAGCTAAAGATTAATAATATGAATAAAAGAACAAGGGCCTACCTTAAAATCCAAGAAGGTTGCAATAATTACTGCTCATATTGCATAATTCCCTACGTTAGGGGAAATATACGTAGTAGAAAACCAGATAATATATTAAGTGAAGTAACAACCCTAGCAAGAGAAGGGTTTAAAGAGATTGTATTAACAGGAATTCATGTGGCTTCATACGGCAAGGATCTAAAAGATACTAACTTATTAGAAATTATTAAAATGGTCCATGGGGTAGAAGGCATAGAGCGTATTCGTCTAAGCTCTATAGAACCGAATGTGGTTACGGCGGAGTTTGTAGAAGTAATTTCAAAGCTCCCCAAAGTATGTCATCATTTTCACCTATCCCTTCAAAGCGGAAGTGATACGGTCCTACAGCGTATGAAGCGTAAATATACGGCAGCTCAGTACAAAGAAGCTGTAGAAGTGCTTAGGAAAACATTTGAAGACGTTGCATTTACAACAGATATTATTGTAGGATTTCCAGGTGAAACAACAGAAGAATTTAATGAAACCGTCGCTTTTATTAAAGATATTCAATTTTCAGATATTCATATATTCCCTTACTCTCCAAGAAGCGGCACACCAGCTGCAACCATGGAAGATCAAGTGTCTCCCCAGATCAAAGACCAAAGGGTTAAGGAATTAACTGCTGTATCGAGTCATATCAAAGATACAATGATGGAAACTTATTTAGGAAAGACAGTTAAAGTATTATTTGAACAAAATCATGGTGATGATGTATATGAAGGGCACACAGAAAATTATACAAAAATACATTCCAAATCTCAGGAAACCCTGATTAACAAGATTGTAGATGTTACAATTACATCTATTATAGGTGATGTATTATATGGAATGACGAAACAATCATCAAATTAATAAAATATTTCAATTGCAACATTGTCCATAGTATATTATGATAGATATATAATTAAGAACGGATAATAAACTAGGCGGAGAGTGAAAGATATGGAAGATATAAAAAATATAAATGAAACAATGCAATTTAGCATCGGGAATATAGAGAAAAATACGACCAAAGATATACTAAATGATGTATATGTTGCGCTCAAAGAAAAAGGCTATAACCCAATCAATCAAATTGTAGGATATATTATATCAGGTGATCCTACATATATCACCAGTCATAATGCAGCACGAACCAAAATTAGAAAATTAGAGCGAGACGAAATACTAGAGGAACTTGTTACACATTATTTAGAATGTAAGTAATATGTGAGCTGTAGAATGGTATTTATTCTACAGCTATTTTTCTTTTAATCGTTATAAAGGAGCAGGGTATTGAGAATATTAGGATTAGACTTTGGTTCGAAAACAGTAGGGGTATCACTTAGCGACCCTTTTGGCTGGACAGCTCAAGGCGTTGAGACTATTTTTAGAAAACAAGAAGAAAATATAAAACCTACCATTGCAAGAATTAAAGAACTATGTAGTGAAAATCAAGTTAAGACAATTGTTTTAGGATTTCCAAAGAACATGAACAATACAGTTGGTGAGCGCTGCGAAAAAACACTTAAGTTTCAAAAAAAGTTAGAAGCAGCAACCCAATTAAAAGTAGAATTATGGGATGAAAGATTAAGTACATTAGCGGCGGAAAATATCTTACTAGAAGCAGATGTTAGCAGACAAAAAAGAAAAACGGTTATCGATAAAATGGCAGCAGTCTATATATTGCAAGGATATTTAGACTCGAAATCATTATAATTGTTAGGTTATAATGATAAAACAAATAATTATTTAAATAAGGGTGATATAAATGGCAAATTTTATTCAATTTAATGATAAAGAATCAGGCGAAGAGATTCGTTTTGAGGTAGTAGATTCTTTTGATATAGAGGGACAAAGATATATACTAGTAGCGGATAATGATGACCAAGCAGCCATCTTAAAAGAAGTTCAAATAGAGGAAGAAGAAATTACCTATGAACTAATTGAGGATGACGATGAGTTTCAAAAGGTAGCATTACTGTTTTTAGAAAGTGATTCAGGGTATGATTTAGAGTTTTAAAAAGCTTGAAATACAGACATGATATTAACTATCAATTGACATAAGATGCTTAACATACTATAATTAAAATAATTATTGATAGTATAAGGAGCGGACGAAAGTGGATGCGACAGCGTTTAAAGACAAACTAAAGCGAAAAGGATACAAACTAACAACACAAAGACGAGCGGTTTTAGATATTTTAATGGAACAGTCGGGAGAACATTTATCAACAGAAGAAGTATATTCTTTTGTTAAAAAAAGGTTTCCGGAGATAGGCCTTGCTACTGTATATCGTACAATGCAATTATTTGAAGAAATTAATATTGTAAATCGGTTAAATTTTGATGATGGTTGTAGTCGTTTTGAATTATATGTTGACAATGAAAATCATCACCATCACCACTTAATATGCGAAAAATGCAACAAAGTATTTGAAGTGGAGAATGATCTGCTAGAAGAAATAGAAAAAGAGATCGGGGAAAAATATAATTTTCATGTGAAAAATCATAAAGTAACATTTTATGGTCATTGTCAGGCGTGTAATGATAAGTGTCTTTAAGTTGCCTTAAAATAACAGTATCGATATTATTTTATATATTGTAAAGACTAACTATGTATCTAAATACATTATACAAATATAAAATTTTTGAACGGTAAAAATATACGGAGGTGTAGATTTGGC
>DUUM01000218.1 GCA_012841565.1 Candidatus Epulonipiscium sp.
ACTAATAAAAACCTATTGAAGTTCGTTGCAACAACAACACTTGCAGTATTAGTGCATGCTTCAGCTGTATTTTTCATTCCCTTTTATTTTTTAGCCAGACTACCTATAAAAAGTTTTATTTTGGCAGTGGCTTGGCTTTTATCTTTACCATTTATTTTTATTCCAAGTCTTATTGTAAGTATAATAAAAAGTCTCTCTTTTGTAGTCCCTAACCAATACGTTCATTACCTTATAGCTCAAGAAATGTATGAAAAAGGTGGCATATCCGGCATTGGTTTAGTTTTAATGCTTAAACAAGGCATGTTTTTTTTAGTTTGGCTTGCTTATAGAGAAGAGCTTCAACTAACTCATAGCAGGGTTATCTACCTGCTAGCTATGTACGCCGTTATACTTGGAAACATTGTTCTAGGGCTAGGCCTAATAGGTAGGTTTAATGAATATCTATTTATTTTTATGTTATTAGCATTGCCTATGGCGATTAAATCCTTAATAAAACAATCACAACAACACTTTGTTTTATTTTCAGCTTGGTTAATGCTTACTGTGATTTTCATTCAAAATTTATTTTTTGGTTCACAAGGTGTAAACCTCTGACACAAATCAAGCGCTGTACTTACGAGTTCAACTCTTCCATTTTAAATGTAAGCTTATCTAATTATGAATATTATTTTTTGGCTTGAGTACCCTTTATTTCATATTGCTCCATTAATTAGGAGCTTGTCATTTATAGGAGGCGTTAATGTAACCGTCATTACAGAATTTGATATTCCCCAATGGCGCCTTGATATGGGATTTTATAAACCTGATTTTGGTTTGGCAAAAGAGTATTTTTGTCCTGGCCCACAAGAACGAAAAATACTTATAAACGATTTTTTATCTAACAACGATTACCATGTTTTTCATGGCCTTCGTCATGTGAAAGAAAACTTTAAATGCTTTAAAGTTCTAGTTAATAAGGACACTTATGTAGGGCTTTATTTTGAGCCTCAGCAGTTCGCTGGTAGTTTAAAAGCTAAACTTAGAAAAATGTATTATCGCTTGCTTATGCTCAGGTATGGTAAAAAAATTAACTTTATGCTTGCTCTTGGTGATCTAGGGGCAAATCAATATATTGAGCTTGGCCTTCCTGCTCATAAAGTCTTTCCTTTTGAATATTATTTTGATCAACCTACAGCAGAAAATTTCTATAAAAATCCTAGTGAAAAATTATCCTTTCTGTATGCAGGCCAATTAGTGAAAAGGAAAAATATTGGGCTAGTAATAGATGCAATTAACTTAGTCGTTAAACAAGGACGTTCAGATTTTGAGTTTTTAATTATTGGTGATGGCGTTGAGATTGGGGATTTAAAGCGCCTTGTTTTGGGTTATGGGCTCAGCCATATTATTAAGTTTTCAAACAGTGTCCCAAGTGAAGAGTTGAAAAGTTATTACTTAAATGCTGATGCATTTATACTGGCTAGTAAGTTTGAAGGTTGGGGAGCTGTTGCAACTGAAGCCATGTCTTTCGGCTTACCATTACTTATATCTGATGGTTGTGCTTCTTCATGTATTGTAAAGGAAGATTATCACGGTCTGATTTTTGACAATGGTTCAGTCGAGTCTCTTGAAGAAAGTTTAATTTTTTTCATTGAGAATTCTAATCAATTAATTAACGAATCCAGCCGAAAAAAAAGAATTAGATATGCTGCTGAAAACTTTTCTGGAGACGCTGGTAGTAAAAAGCTCGTTCATATTTTAAATAAAGTAAGTAATTAACTACAAGTAAGGCAGTCTCATGACTAAAGTAACCACCCTCGGCCTCGGCTACATTGGCCTACCCACCTCCGCCCTTATCGCCTCCCATGGTATATCTGTTCATGGTGTGGATATTTCGCATCACGTAGTCGATACCATCAACGCAGGTAAAATTCACATTGTAGAGCCAGACCTCGATAAGGCTGTAGCTAGTGCGGTAT
>DUUM01000219.1 GCA_012841565.1 Candidatus Epulonipiscium sp.
CTCAGTCAATAATGATTTTACATTTAGCGATACATCGTATGGTATTTTAAGAAGGCTGCTATTTGTGCCATTTGATGTACGGTTTCATGAAAATCCATCTGACAACAGTTGTAGGATTAAGGGGCGCAGGTACCAAGATACTAATTTACTTAATGATCTGAGGAAAGAAATGAATGGAATCTTTAATGTTGCCTATGAGGGCCTTAAAAGGCTTTTGGCTAATGATTATGTTTACACGCTAAGCGACCGTAGTAGCGAAGAGGTAGAGCGTTACATCAGGTATTCAAACCCCATATCAGCTTTTCTTGATGAAGAAATAGACATGGGGGTGTATCTGGAAACAAGCAAGTCGGATATTAACAAGGTTTTTGCTAGCTGGCAGATTAAGAATGCTGGTGAATACAAATCTATTACTGCAAGTGCAGCTGCAGGCTTAGTAGAGGCAAGGCTTAAAGAGCTTGGCAAGCATGTATTAGAGAAAAAAGTAAATGGTTCAAGAGTCCTGGAAGGGGTAGGACTAAAAGCTAAGCAGGATATCCATATGGTTTCTGGATGTGAGAACAAGGGGCAGAACGTACCCGCAGTTATATAGCTGAATGTCTCATAATAACCCAGTGGCCAAAGGGGCCGTAGAAAATGAATTAGGTATTAATCTCAGATGTTAATTTTAATAAGCAAATAGCAACTGAAATTTATTAGCTATTTTGGCCACTTAACTGAATTAGGAATCTTCACTAAAACGGACTTATTAAGAGACGGTTAGTTATAAGCAGAATATAAAACATATATTATATACAAGAATGGGGATGGTGAATATGTACGATGTACTAATAGGGATTTTAGTGAATATAATTGAAGAATCTTACCAAGAAGGTAACAAGTAATAATCAACAATGCCCATATAGAGGTCTTATATGGGCTTAATATAAAAAGCAAGCAATCCTAATAGATTACAAATTAGAAAGGAGATACACCATGGAAAATCGAGTGGCAATATACGCAAGGGTTTCAACACAAGAACAGGCAGAAAAGGGGTTTTCAATCGATGAACAAATTTCTAATATTAAAACTGAATGTTCAAAGCTTGGCAAGGAAGTTGTGGCGGTATACGTTGATCGTGGGATTAGTGGTTCATCTATAAAGAAGAGGTTCGAACTACAGCAATTACTTAAAGATGCAGAAGGCAAGGCATTTGATGAGGTTATTACCTGGAAGACCAATAGGCTAGCAAGAAATCATCTGGACCTTTTAAAGATAGTAGATCATTTACAAAAACATAATATAACATTTAGTTCATTAACTGAGCCGTTTGAAACCAATACAAATCATGGTAAATTAATGATGAACCTACTCGCTAGTGTGGCGGAGTTTGAAAGAGATACCATTAGGGATAATGTGAAGATGGGGATGAAGGGCCGAGCTAAGCAAGGTAAATTTAATGGTGGTAGGGTTTTAGGCTATAAGTCTGTAGATACTGCGGATGGCAAAACAAGACTAGAAATAGTAGAAGTAGAGGCAGTCATTGTAAAAAAGATATATGACTATTATTTGGAAGGTGATGGTTATAAAGCAATAGCTAATAAACTCAATCATCAGGGTTACAAGACTAAAAGTGGAACACACTTCAACACATCAGGCGTGAGGTATATTTTAATGAATCAGCTGTACAAAGGTTTTATCAGGTTCGGGCAACACGTTGATTGGTCCACTAAGCGTCGGAAGGGTAAGAGTGATGAATTTATCTTACTAGAAGGTGAACATGAGCCTATTATAAGTGTAGATGATTGGGACAAGGTCGAGCTTCTAATGAAGCAGAGAGGAAGAAAGCCCTCTAGGGTCTATAAAGGAGAGTTCTTACTCACAGGCATATTGCGGTGCCCAGTCTGCCAAGCAGGCATGGTGGGAGGGAGGTCCAATTCCAAATCAAAGAAAACAGGAAAAGTTACAGTGTACCATTACTATCAATGCGGCAATTTCCACAACAAAGGAAGTGCCGTGTGCAGATCCAATAGTATCAGGCAAGAAAAGATTGAAGAAGCTGTGTTAAGCAAGATCAATGAGATTACTAAAAATACAAAAGTAATTAAGGATGTTATTCAAAAGCTCAATGAGAAACGGGCCAATGCCATAGGACCTATAGAGAAGGAAATCACAACATCTAAGGCTGAACTTGGGAAACACAATACCTACAAAGACAAGCTGATAGAACTCTTCCAGCTAGAAATCATTAGTAAGGAAGACCTAGGCAGTAGGATCAAGAAGATCGATGTTGACATCAAGGTTGTAGAAGAGCGGATACTGGAGCTTAAGTCCAAGTTAGAC
>DUUM01000220.1 GCA_012841565.1 Candidatus Epulonipiscium sp.
CAATATCAATCATGTTAATTAAACTTGTATTTAATAGGTAGGCAAAAGGTATTCCGAGGAGTATGCCTATAAAACATAAGATCCAATACTCAAAACTCATAATCTCTTGAACCTCCTTAACATCTAATCCCAGTACTCTGAGTGTTGCATATTCCCGGCTTCTTTCTGATAGTGAAATAACAGACGTGTTATAGATAATCGTAAATCCAATGACAATGGCAAGTAGCTGTATTATATATAACATAACGTTATAAGAACCAAGCATTGTCTCGTAAAATTCAAGGGTTTTTGTTTTATCTTCAATTTTGGTTACAGATTCACTATAAACTAATTTTTCTCGAATGATATTACTTTGATCGGATTTTACGATTAAAGAATTAGTGCTAATCTGTTCACCAAGTAGGTTAGAGAATAAATCAAGATCAATATAAGCACTTGAACCCATGCTTTGAACGACCACATCATCTACTTTAATCCGAAAATCCTTGTTTAAGTAAGGGGTCTTTATGGTAATAAAATCATTTTTTTGAACATCTAATGAATTAGCTAAAATAGAGCTTAAAATAAGACCTGATTTGCTCAGCTGCAAGTTATTTTTTCGATCGTCATCATAAATTTTATAGAGATAATTCCCGTCTTTAATACCTACCAGATGAGAAACTGTTTTTTTATGTCCATTGTGCAGACTGACTGGGATTTTAAGGATCCCTTCAGTATAGTCAATTTCATCTATCTCATGGGTTGACTGAATCCCTTGATTGTAGGGGACTGGTTTAGAAAGTACAATTTCCGTGTTATATTTTAGAACATGCTCAAATTGGTTGGTGAACATAGAAGTTATCAGCCCCGACATCATGCCAATCATCACCATCATGCTATAGGAAAATGTAATCCCCATGACAATAAAGCTAGACCTTACTGTGTTCCGTGTAATATTTCTTAGGGTCATAAGGCCTCTTGAAGTCAATATATAAGGTAGAAAAGGGAAATGCTTTAGAATATCTCTCTTGATTGCTTTAGGTGCCTTAGGCCTTAAGGCATCAGCGGGTGATAAGCTGAGTATGTTTTTCGCCCCAAAGTAAGCGCCTATCCCGCCACCAACGACAGACCAAAAACCACCAATATAAAAAAACTTATAATTTTGAACCTGACTACTAATAGGAAGTTTAAAGTAACTTAAGTAGAATTCTATAAAGGGAGTTACCAGAATATAACTCCCAAGAAGGCCAAGTATTGCCCCAATAATACCTGTTATCAGCCCGTAGAGAATATAATGCCTAAGCACAGCTCCCTTGCTATAACCAAAGGCTCTTAGTGTACCGATTTGAGCACGATCTTGCTCAATCATACGTTTTAACATTAAATATAATACAATGGCTGCCATACTAACAAATGCCATCGGGAGGGTGGTAGCCATGGATAAGCCACTACTAATTTCTTGCTCCAACATATCGTAACTAAACAAATCTTCTTTTTCAAACAACGATATGAGGCCATATTTCTTTAGCTCATACTCAAGCTTGCCCTTGATATCTTCATAGGTAACCCCATCACTAAAGGAAAATGATAAATCATTATAAATACCTTCCATACCAAGGGTTCCCATCATTGTATCTTCATCCATGTAAGCAATATTATACTTGGTTGTATCAGAAAAGAGATCAGCTGGGTTTTCTACGATATAGACATATTCAGGTGAATATACGTAACCTTGTACTTTGAAGTTATGATTTTGTTGATTTATTATAAGGGTAATAATATCACCAGGCTGATAATTATAAGCATTATAGAAATCATATCCCACTAACAGATCATCGTTATTTATAATGTCATTCCCTGTTTGAACATAGGCATTTAGCCTCTTGTGATTTTCACCTGGAATAGTCGAAATCAACCGTAAACGAATAACATCTTCTTTATTACCTGGCAAAACCACGCGTATAGTTTCAATCAGCCTACCATCTACTTGCTCAATCCCTTCTATTTCGGCAAGTTTACTTAAAGCCGTTTTTGGTATTTGGGCAACGGTGGCAAAGGCATCCCCGAGTCGCATCTCTTCGTAATATGTTACTTTACCACTATCCATTTCTGTTAGGGCTGTATTCATCATTGTGTAGGTCAAAACACCGATGGCCATCAGTAGTATGCAAGATAAATAGGCTTTTTTATGGCTTAGCATTGAGCGAATAGCTTTTCGTAAAAGCATTACCAAACGACCTCCTCAGGTGCAAGAGGACTCTCATTCACCACTATTTTTTCAATCAGACCATCTTTAATATAGAAAACTCTGTCCGCCATGTCTCCAATAGATTTATTATGGGTAATAACGGCTACAGTCTTTTTATAGGTTTTATTAAAAGATTGTAGAACCTTAAGAGCGCCAATGCCCGTTTTCACATCTAAAGCTCCTGTTGGCTCATCACATAATAAAATATCAGGGTTTTTGGCAACTGCCCGGGCAATAGCGACTCTTTGTTGCTGCCCACCTGAGAGCTGAGAGGGAAAATGCCCCCCTCTATCTTCGAGTTCAATCTCCTTTAGTAATTTATCTACACTAATGGGGTTTTTAGATAACTCTGATGATAATACAATGTTTTCTCTAGCCGTTAAGTTAGGAATGAGATTATAGAATTGGAAGATGAATCCAATGGCTTCTTTACGGTATTTTGTTAAGGCTTTGTCCCCTAATTTTTCAATTTGAGTCCCCTTATAATTGACGGTGCCACTTGTGGGTGGATCAATACCACCGATAATGTTAAGAATAGTGCTTTTTCCAGACCCACTAGGGCCCAGGATGACAACGAATTCACCTTGATATAATTCAAAATCAACCCCTCGGAGCGCATGAACAGTAACTTCACCCATTATGTATTGTTTTGTAAGATTTTTTACTTCCAATATTTTTTTCATATAGCCTCCATTACCTTAATTTTAAGTATTGCTATTAAGTATATTTTTACGGTTAAATTGCACCTTCTAAGATTACTTTGTATTCTAGCAAGAACTTCATCTAAATCAAAAGGCTTTTTCATAATTACCCTCCCAAAACGATTTGTATAGTAATATATTACCATAAACGGTTTTAAGATGTATAAATTAAATGAAATTAATTAAATAGTTTAATTATTTATAAGTAAATTGACAAATTAGCAGAAGATAGTTATTGCATTATTACTCATTAGTATGATGGTACTTGGGATTATGCCATCAACAATGTTGGAAGTATCAGTAGCTATGCTAAAGTATCAGTTAAAGAGATGTAACTGACAGGACCGATTTCAGGAAGAGATCTAATAATACATTCGATCCACAAGGTACAGCGACAAGAGCTGAGGTAGTGCAGTTCTTAAAAGATTTGTAGAACTAATTGAAGTAAATTAAAAAATTTTAGTAACAAGGCTAAACCAAGCCCTATCTATAACCAGGCTCAGCAACTTTTACAAAAGTAAAGGGATGCGTTACTGATGATAGATAGGGCTTTTTTTAGGAATGAGTAGATTAAAAAATGATCCGATGCAGTAGATACGGAGAACCGTATCATAAGTAGCCGAGCATTCGACTGTAGGTCATGTGGGGTAAGGGGGTAGAGAAAAGTGAATTAGTTGTCAGAATTGTTGGGGGGCCGACCCACTGGACATAGGACATAGTTCTATGTCTTTCTTCCATTTGGGTACCAAAAACGCAACTTATTGCTGGTATAAGCTTTTATGCAGAGTGTACTCTACAATAGTAAACCACCCTGTGTTCCATTGTTGACAATTAATTAAATCCCTAGTATGATAGATGTAGTAATACAAATACACAATAATTCGGGGGGATTTAATGGGTAAAGTATATAAAACAGTCAGGTTAGCTCATGAAACTAAATATTGGATTGACTGTATAATAGAGAAGAGGACTAAAGAGCTACAGAAAGAGATAAAAGGAAATCGTATTATTCCAGAAATTAGGGAAGAGGTTTTCCGTTTGCATGAACAATCTTTAGATGGTGTATCGATAAGTATAAATTTAAATGTCACAAATAGTAGCATAATAGAGCAAGCGGTACGCTTTTCAAGAAATATATCTAAACAAGTATGGATAAAAACTATAGCGATGGATATGGAGAAAGATATAAAAAGAATCCAGTGCGACTCTTTTGACGATTCAATTCCTAGATTACATATAAATGAAGAAATATTGGAAGAGTTAGAAAAAATGAGACTAGACTTTAAGGAGGCAGGAAAGAGGATTCCTAGACTTAGTTATGTAGTTAAATTAGTTGTTTATGCTTTCCAAAAAGAATATTTACAAGAATGTAATGGATAGCCATTACAATTTCTATAAAAACTGTTGTGTATATGTAGTAATACATATTTAAAGTATAGAGTTGTGTGATTTGTTGTGGAAACAAAGGCTAAGGGGGAGGATTTTTTGAAAATAAATCTATATAGGGTTGTTACAAAAAGGGATTATAAACAAAATTGTACAATAAAAAGTAGTATTCATAAAGAACTACAAGTTACAGAAAGACTAGAACAAATGGTATCGCATGCATTATCCTCTGACTCACATGCTAATATATATTATTCTTTTACATTGGATTTAGAATATGCTATAGCGTATTCTAAAAAGCATCCTAAGAACAAAGGAATCTATTACTTAGAAATAGACACAGAAAAATTAGCTCCAAATATAATAGGTTTGTACCCAACCTTGTATAGAGAGTACTGGGTCCAGGAATTTGCCAGTTGCAGAGAAGTAAGTAAAAAAGGTATTAGGGATCCATATACTAGAAGAGAAAGAACTATGTTAGGTGTTTTGCAGCCATCACAAAAATCAGTTTCTTCTTGGTGTGAGAAAAGTAAACAAATTATGATCCAGACCAGCCAAGAGGGAGTAAAGTTAAATCTAGTTGAAGAAATACATCACGATTATAATAAAGAAAAACAAGACGGGATAAAAATTGCATTACTAAATCTGAATCCTCAAGCAGAAAAAAACAATCTTGAAGAAGTAAAGGAAATTATTCTAGAAGACCTTGATAAATGTAATCTGAAAAATAAATATCTAGAGAAGTTTTTTGAAAAATATGTGTCATAAATTCGCTGAATTATAAGAACCTTTTAATATATAGTTTCAAATCGGAATTTTTATAAAAACAGAACATAGGGACGTTAAGTGGACCAATATGTATCAATTACCCATAATGCTAATAAAGTGAAAAATAAAAGGCATCCTTTATATAGAACACGTTGAATCGTACCATAAGTAGCGGAGCATTCGGCTGTAGGCCATGTGGGGTAAGGTGTGTAGAAGGCTTTGTTTTTCGTGAAATAAAATAAATTAGACTGAGATGAAGAGTAATGGCATTAATTATGCTGTTACTCTTATTTTTTGTAGAAAACATATCGGAAAATATCTAATTATCCTGCGATATGTTATAGTATAATTAGGGATTAATATATAATAAGACTAGGGGAATAATCATATAAGATAAGGTGACTTAACAGACTTTTACAGGAGGATAGTATGGATGAAATGAGGGAATGTGTTCAGAAATTCATATCCAAGGGACGTGAAGGTGGCTATTGGGATTTCAAAAAGCAATGGCATGATAACAAAGCGGAACTACTATTAGATATAATTTGTATGGCTAATAACATGGAAGATCGAGATGCCTATATAATCTTTGGTATTGAAGATAAATCAATGAAAATTGTTGGGGTTGAGAATGATTTAAATAGAAAGAATCTAAATGATTTATCGCAGTTTGTGGGTGGCAAGGATTTTGCTGTATATACTCCAGAAGTGGACTTGCAAACAATAGAGATTGAGGGGCATGATATTGATGTAATAATTATCCGAAATACAAATAAAGCACCATATTATTTAGAAAAAGATTTTTTAGATAAAGATAAAAGGATAGATTATGGTAAAATATATGTTCGTATCAATGATCGTAAAGCTGGTACAGATAAAGTTGCACCATATACATGTATTAAGCATCTTTGGAAAAAACGTTTTGGTATTAACTTATCGATTATGGAACGGCTCCTAATACTTTTGAGTGATAATGAAAAATGGCAATGTGACTGGGGTAATAAAAGATATGTTTTTCATGATGACTTTCCAGAATTTCAATTAGTTATTAATGGAGAAATGGAGGACGGATGGGATAAGGCAAAAGAGCTACAGGATGGTATTGTTCAAGATGAAAGAGAAATAAGGGAACTTAAAAGTAGGAAATTAGATATAGATGAAATAATAACTATACTTGAGAATACTGGAAAAGTAATAAAACTATTAGATAAAGAGGCTCAACAAAACTTTATTAGAAAACTGATAAGTAGCATAAAGGTTGAAGATAAGCATATGAAAGAGATTCACTTCACCTTTGGGAATGTTTTAGGGTTAGAGGAAGAAGAGGGAACCGTATCATAAGTAGCGGAGCATTCGGCTGTAGGGCTTGTGAGGTAAGGGGTATGTTGAGAACTGGAGTTGTCAGAATCGTTCGGGGTCAGACCCTCTTGGCATAAAATATTATTGAGTTTTTGTCGTGAAAATGGGGAAAATAAAAGTAGAAATAGTAGTATTACTACTACTTGTACGGTATAATTAAGTACAAGTAGTAAAAAGTGCTAATTATAATTAAAATCAAAAGTGAGGGACTACATGAGCGAAAAAGGTTATCTTCCACCATACACCATAACAGACAAAATAGTAAATTTAATCTCCGATATTACTGAGATAATAACTAAAATTACAATAAATGATAACATGAATAGTAATCCCAGACTTAGGAGAGATAGCCGTATTCGTACGATCCATGCATCATTGGCCATAGAAAACAATTCTTTATCCTTGGATCAGGTTACTGATGTCATTAATGGGAAGCGTATCCTTGGAGCACCGGATGAAATATGCGAGGTTAAAAATGCATTTGAAGCATATAATAAACTTTTGGAGTTGAATCCATATTCAGTGAAAGATATGTTATTAGCTCATAAGGTATTAATGAGTGAACTGACTAAGGAAGCAGGAATGTTTCGGAGTGGTGGGGTAGGAGTCTTTGCAGACAAACAGCTAGTGCATATGGCGCCTCCCGCAAATCAAGTACCATATTTGATTAAAGATTTGGTAGATTGGGCAAAGAAGACGGAAGTTCATCCGCTGATAAAAAGCTGTGTATTTCATTATGAATTTGAATTTATTCATCCGTTTGCTGATGGTAATGGTAGAATGGGGCGGATGTGGCAAACCCTGCTGCTCTATAAATGGAAGACCATGTTTGGCTGGCTACCCATAGAGACACTGATTAGGGAACGCCAAGAAGAATATTATAAAGTGCTTGGAGAATGTGATTATAGTGCTGATTCGGGAAAGTTTATTGAGTTTTTACTAACCACAGTTCATGATGCATTATGCCAAATAGCAGATACCGAACAAGATGCCGAACAAGTGACCGAACAAGTTAAAAGATTATTAGTAGCTATTGGTGATAAAGAGAGTTCAACTAAAGAACTTATGGAATTACTACAATTAAAACATAGACCAACATTTAGAGATAATTACTTGCTGCCAGCTTTAAGGTTGGGGTATATTGAAATGACAATACCGGATAAGCCAAATAGCAGTAAGCAGAAATATATAAAGGTAAGGCGTATGGTTAAATAATCTAGAATCTTTATCATTACGTATTTTGGCACATTAAAAAATGATTCGATGCATTATGGACGGTGAACCGTACCATAAGTAACCAGGCATTCGGCTGTAGGCTATATATGGTAAGAGTTTAGTCGTGTTTTACTAAATGGTTATATTAAGTAAGTGAGATGTTTAGAAGCAGGGGGTTCGATGCCC
>DUUM01000221.1 GCA_012841565.1 Candidatus Epulonipiscium sp.
ACTTAACAATGCGGAAGTTGATGGACGTACCATTGTTGTTAACAAATCAGAAGAAAGAAAAGAATCTGACCGTCGTCCATCTGGTGGTGGAAACCGCGGTGGCGGTGGTGGATATGGAAACAAAAGAGGTGGCGGAGGCGGCTTTAACCGTGGCGGTGGCGGCGGAAATAGAAGAGATGATTACTAATCATTTTCGACCTTCAAATTAAAAGGAAGCTATCAACACTGATTTGATACAAACAGGGATTTTATCTTAGGATGAAATCCCTGTTCTTTTTTATAAGCTCGTATTATTCAATAGGCCGATTCATATTCTAACGCGAAATGAAGTAATACATATCTCCTTTCCGAACTCCTCAAATGAATTTTTCTTAAAAAAAGCATATCTGTTTTTTGTGAAATAATATCTTCAACTCTAAATAAAAATATTATTCCCATTATATAATAAAACCAGTCTATTAAGGAGAACTCCCTCAACTAAAATCCACATCATCACTTCTCATAATAAGATGTAAATTCCAATTCCTTTACATCGTCAAAATATTTTTAACTTTACCACCATTTCTATATAATAAAACCAATAAGAAAAATGAGAAGCACTTTTTTGGGGCTTGTATTAATAGTCCTTCTTACACAATGCATTACACCTTCCAAAATAAAGACAGATAAAAACAAAATTCTGATGCAAACTGCTAGTGGGCAGTTGCAAATTCAGTGGTGTACTTCTACCCTATTTCGAATTTCTTACGCATCGAATAACACACCAATTTTAGAACATAAGGATACTTTATTGAAAGTAAATTCCGACTGGCCACTAATCGAATACACTGTAACATCTAAAGATGGACAGTGGCAAATCGAAAGTGATTCTTTATTGGTAAATATTGATCAAACAAACTTGGCATTGAATATTTTATCGAGAAATGGGGAAGAAATCACAAAATCCTCAGCGGACAAAAACAAAGCACCGATGGGCTATAATAGTGGCCACCCCTATCTAAGAAAGCAGATCGATGATAGTGAACGTATTTATACCTTCGATAATAAAATGAATTTTATCAATCAACTTGGACAGATTCTAAAGTTGGAAGGAGTTTCTAATATGCAATTCCCCAATAAAATTGACATTAATACTCTTTTAGATGTCAAGCACTCCCCTTCACCGATTTATATAAGTACAAAAGGATATGGTCTGTTTTTACACAACTCATCGCCTTCAAATTGGGATTTGGGGCATAGCAATCCCAATGAAATTTTGATTGAAGCAGAAGGAGGTGATCTGGATTATTACTTTATTTACGGTTCTGATTTCTTATCAATTATACAAGATTATACCAAACTGACTCATGCCAACGCGAAATTGGATATAAGACATCTTAACAACAAGGAAGATGAAAATTATCAAAATAAAATAAAGGAACTTCTAACTGGCCAAGAAGATCTGTATAATAGGCTTATGCCCTATATTTACTCGTCTTTACAACAAATGTATAAGACAGGTATTCCTGCTATTAGACCACTTGTAATGCATTATCCCCATGATGAAAACACCTATCAAATAGATGATCAGGTTATGTTAGGTGATAATATTATGGTCTGCCCTATAGTTTCTAAGAAGGATAAAAAGCACTCAATTTATTTACCTTCGGGAGAATGGTATGACTTCTGGACTGGATATAAATACAGTGGAAAAAGAGATGTTGTCTTGGAAAATACAATCGAAAGGTTACCAATATTTGTAAAATCTGCAGGAATTATTCCCATGCAAACGAATATGGAATATGTAGAAGACAAAACCCCAAATCCGCTTACGATCCTTATATTTCCAGGATTAATTGGTGAGTTTAATATGTATGAGGATGGTGGAACAACTCAAAGCCCCTCAAGTGAACCATTTGGAATTACACAAATCTTGACATCGTCCACCAAGGAGATTTTACAAGTGGTGGTTCCAGAAGTTGAAGGAGACTATTTTGCAAAAGAGAGTGATCTAATTGTTAAGATTGCACGACATGATATGCCAAAACAAGTTGTAATGACAGTTGATAGAGCTGTTCAAATCTTGACTAACTATAAAGAATTAGATAAGCTAAACTCAGCTGAGAGCGGATGGCATTTAGATAAAAACTCAGGAGTGTTATATATCAAAGGTAAACGCATTCCCAAAACTGATGTTCGATTTATGGCAACTTATTAAATAACTAAAAAATCTACTCACTAAAAACTGGGTCTTTTCAAGAAGCCATAATTTATTTTACAGCTTATTTACAAATAAGAAACCTTATGAGAATCAATAGATTCTCATAAGGTTTCTTTCATTCAACGCTTAACAGCTATTTCATCAATTTATTATTTCACCTGCTTTGCGGCTTCCACAAAAGAAACTATAGCCTGAGAAGGATAATCTTTTAACAGATAATTGTTGAGCGGACTATTGGGGTTCTCTTTAATTCCCTCCACTACCAACGATGCCGATAGTACAGCTCCTTCAGCAGTAGTATGCGTATGGTCATGTTTCCAGAAAATTACATCAATAACATTCTCTTCTCCCATACGAGTCATAGCATCTGCCAGCTTATGATTCAAATTTATAAACATAACAGATTCTCTTTTAGCTATCTCTTTTGCCCAACCTCCATAGGAGTCATCGTTGTATGGAATACGCCCTTCTTCATTCCATTTATTGCGAGGAATGGGTGCTATTAAGACAGGGATGGCACCTTTCTCATTAATCTCCTTTACGTACTTAGTTAGATATTCACCGTATGAATAAACGGTTTCCATTTCACCCGTCAGAATATTATCAATCTCTTCCGATTCGTCACCTACACCACGAATAGTACCACGTGCACGTGTTGAATCGTTTAAAGCACCTC
>DUUM01000022.1 GCA_012841565.1 Candidatus Epulonipiscium sp.
CAATCTCATCCATAAGGTTAAGCCTCAAATGTAGTTCGTATACCTCAGACCGGAGTTTTGCCGCCGACTTCCTTCAGATTCCACGTCGCCATGGACACCCTTGTCTTAAGCTAACGGTTGGCACTATCAACCCCCGTATCGGACTTTCACCGACTAGTTTGCACCCATGCTGGGCGCACATGTCACGCGGCCTTAGCTAGCTCTTAGCTTAGGTCGTGGGATATTAGGAGAACTATGTTATACGACGATTAATACGGAAACATTTGCATACTTCATATTAGTCTATGTTTATAGCAAATACCTCCTCTTAATCACCTTCCTGCAGTTTTCAAAACTAATGCTTTATGAAGATTTTTTCAGCAGATGAAGTGAAAACTTCATCTGATCCATTAAAGATCTTAGGTACCCCTAAAGCCGTTTAATATATTATCAAAGGCTACGCTATGCTTGTTTTTTCTTGTGAAAATTATAAAAATAACACATTGAAAGAAATCCCCCAATATTTAAAACATAATTCGCAAAAAAATATATTGTAAGATTAGTCATTCCATACTGAAAAACTTGTACGGTATCATAGATAACTGCTATTAAAAACACTATGCTTAATGCTAAAAAAAGTTTATTTTTCATTTTCATAATTCTCCTTCTATAAATAGGGCAATAATGGATTGTCAACACTTTCCTATATATACTTTTTGTTTTTCTAAAGCTGTAGTTATTGGGACTTTCTTTAAATATGTTTTGCTGATCCCTATTAATTCAGATTCATTTTTTTATTTGGACTCCTAGTAGTAAGTAACTTTAGGAAGGTCTAGGATTCAGCACATTGATAATACTGTATATTTGTGAATGCTACTTTAAAACAGGATTGTTGATTAGTATTAATTGTTATATAACGTCTCACGTATTCCTGATGTCCCGGGGCCTTAGCTAGCTCCTAGCTTAGGTCGTGGGATATTAGGAGTACTATGTTAAATGATGTTGATCGTTCTAATATTTAAACTCATCATACTATTTTTTTAGCCTTTCAAACGGCGGCACTCCCTATTCTTTCCATCATCATACTATAATGACCCATATGATTCATCTTATCAAATATCATTTCAAAAACATCTAAATATCTTTGCATTGCATCCCCCTCCAAACACATTACAAAATCATCACTAATAAAGTGTGAACCATCATTTATACATGAAATTAACGCTTTGCAAACAATTTTATCTTCGCCTTCAAATTTGTCAATACATTTTTCATAATCCAATCCCCCAATTACGTTGAAATAATATTCAAGTATTCTTCTAAGTGTATTAAATATCGTTACTTGCTGGTAGTTATCCACATTCTTAAGTTCTGCCCAAAGAAGCTCATATGATGTTTGTATTGGATTTTCTTCATAAAAAATAATATCAGAAATATTGTTCGTTTTCTTAATCATCCAATACGCTGTCTTAGATGGGGGGTACTTTTCACGGCTGCCTAAAAAAGTTACTTCTTTATAAAAATGAACATTATGCGTCAAAATAAATATCTGTCTAATACCATTTCCCCCATCCTTACAATCTCTCAGAACCGTCTTAACCAATGTACTAATAATAAAAAGAACATTACTATCTAAACTAGAAATAGGATCATCTATCACAACAACCTTATCAGACCCGATATTTGTTTTACTTTGACTACCATAGACAAGGTGATAGAAATATAAAAATGTAATGAAGTTATATTCACCTTCACTAAGACTTTTTCTAGCATTTCTACCATCTGGTCTAATAATTTTATATGTTCCTTTTTCCTCGGTATTTTCCTTTAATTTAAATCCATTAAACCCAAAAGACTTTAATATTCCGTTAATAGCATCGACTGTAGGAGCGACACTTGTAAGCTTTTCTTCCCTTTCAGTAATTAACTTTATACATTGTTCTTTCTCATCATTTTGGGATTTTAATTTATTTTGTAAGGCTTTCATTCCACTTGTTTTACTTTGAGAACTTTCTTGATATTGTTTAATAGAAGTGCGCAACTCATAACAGAAGTATGCCCATAAAAGCTTTTCACAACGTTTTCTCTCATTTGCTTGGTCTTGAACAATATCATTATTCTTTTTTATAGTAGCATTAAACTGTACTATTATTGCATTTATTTGCTGTATGATTGGAGATAAGCTATCAATTATAGTTACACTAGCAGGTGAGGCCACTTTCGCCTGCACTTTTCTTGTATTTGAATCTATCAAAACCTTCAGAACATCTACCTCTGATTTAAGAAGTTCATAATCTAATAACTGAATAGGGTTGTCCAACATATTGCCTAACCTTGCTAATAATGAATTGGTAAACGCCTCATAGTTACTTTTAAAACTTTGCATTATTCTACATTCTTTCTCGTATGTTTCATCAAAAAAGGACTCTATATTTTGTTGAATATCATCTGAAATCATTTGCTGACAATATGGACATTTACCTGCAGATTCTTTAGCATAATCAATCCCTTGCTTTATCCAGTCGCTGTTCTCTAGAAATTCAATAAATTTCCCAATTGGCGTTTCAGCGCTTCCGGAGATCCGTTTGCTTAGTAATGAACATTGTTCATTCTTTAAAACCTCTGACATCTCAATTACATCATACATGGGATGTAATTCTCTAGTTTCATCAAAGGCCATACTATACAATACTTCCAGTTCAGCTAGAACTGAAGGATTTTTCTCATCCATATTAGTATATTCCAGAATACACTTACTAACGAAAGCTTTTTTACTACCTCTGAATCCAGTTAGGGCCTTACTATACTTATCTCCATATTTCTGCTGTATTACCCAGCAGACTTCCTGAATATCCTCTTCTAATTTATCTTTCTCCCTTTCGAGTGCACTTTTTGATTTGGTATAAGTTTCAATGAGTTTGTCACAATTCTTCGCTTTTTTACGACAATCTTCTATAAATTCTTGAGTTTCTTTTGTATCTTGTCCTAAAGTAAATATGCCATTTATTTTTTTGCTTTCCTCAAAATTATCCTCAACAAATTTCTTATTATAAACTAATACCGATAGCTTATTCCCATTTTCCCACAAAACATCACAATCTATTGGAGGTACTGGATGATAAAGAAGGTTAGATAAAGTAGTTTTCCCGCTACCATTCCCCCCATAACAAAAATTTATTTCGCGAGAATCCATCAAAACTTCCTTTTTATATGTAGCTATATTATTAATCTGTATCTGTTTTATCATGTAAATCCCCCCATAAATTACATCTCTTTAAATTTATATTTAACTTCTTTTAATCACTACAGAAGCAAAACCTTTAGTATTGGTTTCGGTCCATCATTGATTCCTATATATTTTATTATTTTAAATTCAATCCCTTAATACTTCCACATTTATTATGTGTAATTTAAATTAATATGCCCTAACTTTCCCCACGAACAATATTATTTAACGTCTCACGTATTCCTGATATTTCACAACCTTAGACAGCTCTTGTCTTAGGTTGTGAAATATTAGGAGTACTATGTTGAACTAAACCGCTAGCGCGGTGGCCCTAGCCATCTTCTCTTTTTTGCTCTTGGTATAACATTACCTTTAAATGGTTATAATCCATTATATAAGGAGTTAAAACTATGTCACAATCTAATTTTTCTTATCTTATTGATCAAATCACCTTGGCGCTAAGTATTCGAAATTATTCACCTGATACACTCCGTCATTACACCTATCATCTTGGCAAATTCTTTCAGTTTATTA
>DUUM01000023.1 GCA_012841565.1 Candidatus Epulonipiscium sp.
CATAGCAGATAGGAAATTATTAGTCAAGCCGATTTCTGTATCAATATCTTTAATACTCTGCAAGGCTCCGCTCATGGCTACAGCTCCATGGAAGAGACCTTTTGCTTTGGGAGCTACTAATAGGTTCATTACCGATTTAGCCCCTGCTGATTGTCCAACAATAGTAACACGATTAGGGTCACCACCAAAAAAAGAAATGTTTTCTTGTACCCATTTTAAGGCAAGTATATGGTCCAGTAGACCCAAACTGCCGGATGAAGCAAAATCGTTACCAAGTAGATGCCCTAGATATAGAAAACCTAATGCACCTATCCGATAGTTTGATGAAACAACTACAATGTCTCTGTCCTGTAGTAATCGACTTCCCTCACTTCCAAGTTCAGAGTTAGAGCCTTCCATATGTCCACCACCAAAAATGTTAAATAATACAGGCCGCCTTTTATCATCTATTGCTGGGGTCCATACATTTAAATTAAGGCAACTTTCTCGGTATTTGGCACTAGCACTATCTAAACACCAGGGAGGAGGAGTTTGAGGTGGGCGAGGACCATTGCGGGTACAGTCCAAAGCACCAAACCAATCATCACAGGGTTCTGGAGGTAAAAAGCGTCGCTTACCTTTCGTTGGCTTAGCAAACGGTATTCCTTTAAAAGAAATACTTCCTTGCTCACGCAGACCCCTTACAATACCATTATTAATTCTGATATCCATTTATTCAATCTCCCTTCTTACAAGTATTCTACAATGTTTTCTAATAGCTTTCTTGGTTTGGGGTTAGGCATCTCATCAGCATAACCGATTGGGGAGATTGCAACAATGCTAGATCCGGATGGTAGATTTAGTGCTGTACGGAGTCTATCTTCATCAAAGTTAGCCATCCAGCATGTGCCAAGTCCCTCAGCATAAGCTTCTAATATTGCAAAACTCATTGCAATAGAAAGGTCAATGCTATCAATACGATGTCCACAAGTCATAGTATCCTGACTAAATCCCACAGCAACCAAAATAGCAGGCGCTTGAGTAAGCATTGGAGCTTTGCTTGGTGAAGCCTCTCTTATTTTCTCTTTTAGTTTAGAATCTTGAACAATAAGTAATTTATGATTTTGTAAATTTTTTGCTGAGGGAGCCATTCTAAAAGCTATTGCAACATTTTCTAGTTTTTCGGACTCGACTGCCATGCCAAGATACTTTCTAATACTCCGCCTATTTTTAATAGCATACATAACCTCCATAGAAGTTCCTCCTTATTTATACTCATTTATAGACCAATTATCTAATCGAGTTAATAATAATTTACTTTTTTATGCTTGTATAATACATTTTAGGTTATGACATTCATATCTTATACGTTATATGTTTTTTGAATGTTCATAAAAGAAATCTATGCAGTGTTGTTTAAAGAGCATACAAGCACTTGTCATATATTTTTCACTTCGCCATGCTAGATTTACCGTACGAGAGGCAAATGGTTCACTAATGCGAAGTAACTTTATCTTGTTCGTGTCAATCTTTCGATGGGTTTCTGCTGGTAATAAGGATATACCAAGACCTGCTTCAATCATTGTAAACAAGGTGTTAATACCATCACTTTCAAAAACTATCTTAGGAGCAAAACCAGCCATGTAACATAAACTGTCTGATAATACGCGAATACTAGGTCCTTTAGAAAAAGCAATGAAGTTATAATCAGCAGCTTCTGACAGCTTTATTTCATCTTGTGTTGAAAGAGGGTGGTCGATTGGTACAGCGAGGACAATTTCTTCTGATAATAGGGGATAAACATCAAGGTGAGAATAATCCATGGGTGTTGCAGAAATAGAAAAATCATATTCATCAGAGAAGTGTAAATCATGGCAAATTTGTTGATATAGATTGATTTTGATTTGAGGTAAATTGATAACGAATCCGGCAATCATATCAGGAATTAGTGAAGAGGCAGCAAGAACAAAAATTTTTATTTCGCCACTGGGTTTCATAGAGGTATTATTCAATTGGTTTTGAGCATTATCAATCAATTCCAGTCCGTCTCTTACCTTTTCATAGAACTGTTTTCCCTTTGCATTTAAGTATATGCGGCGGCTTAGACGGTCAAATAATGGAGCACCTATTTCACGTTCCAAATTAATGATGGTTTTGCTTAATGATGGTTGTGAAATATTTAGAAATTTAGCAGCATTAGTAATGCTTTCCATTTGTGCCACTGTACAAAAATATCGAAGCTGTAATAATTCCATTAAATCACCTTCATGGAAGACCCATGTCCTTTCTAAAACTATAAATAAACCAAACATAATGTTAGCTTTTATACTAATAGTTATATATTGAAATGTCAATATTTCTATAATTGAGTTTCCTTACTTTTATCCAAAGCCCTTGTTTTTTGGTTTCAATACAAACAACATTATTAATGGTCTCTGCTATAGGGCTTTGCAATCGCAGAAAAGGGAAAA
>DUUM01000222.1 GCA_012841565.1 Candidatus Epulonipiscium sp.
CGAACCCACACGCCCAAGGGCACTAGATCCTAAGTCTAGCGCGTCTGCCAATTCCGCCATACCCGCATATGAACCACCCGGGGTTCGAACCCGGGACAACTGGATTAAAAGTCCAGTGCTCTACCAACTGAGCTAGTGATCCTAATTTTTTTTGTGAAGCTAGGATTTAAAACTTTAGGCATTGCCTAACTGGGTAGAAAGGATTCGAACCTTTGCATACAGAAGTCAAAGTCCTGTGCCTTACCGCTTGGCGACTACCCATCACTAAGTGTGAAACTCTAGTCTAAAACGAGTCTCTTTTACATTTGTTTTGTCGTTGCTTGAAAACTGTTTCTTAATCAACCGACAAATTGTATTATACATAATCCTACCCAATCCGTCAACATCTTTTTTGAAATTCTTTTATTTTTTATTTTTATAATTCTTTTTGAGTCGATTCTTTATCTATTATGCGCATCATTTTAACCCTTATAGGCTTGCCTTTTTGTATGTCCAAAACTGCGTAAGAAGGGTCTTTAGAATCTCTTGGAAGACTTATACTACCAGGGTTAACAATCATTTTACCCGATTTTTCTTGGGTTTCTATATGAGCTAAATGTGAGTGTCCACACAAACCAATGTCAGCTTCTCTTCTATTTACTTCTTCAAATAATCTATTGTAATTTAGTTTTATATTGTGATGATCTCCGTGGGTAATTAATACCTTTTTGTCCTCTATATTAACTACTTTTATTTTTTCATCTTCCTGAAAAAACCATCCATCACAATTACCCGGAACATAAAAAAACTTTAACTGAGGATACTGCTTCTCTAATTTTTTAGCATCGTCAATATGATCACCACAATGTATGACAATATCTATTCCTTGTTTGATCATATGCCTAATGGCTAATCCTCCATGTGTTAAATCTTTATGCGTATCACTCATTACTAAAACTTTCATAGTTAATTCCCCATTATTCTCTTAAGTTGTATTTTCATATCTTCTAACGCTCTACCCCTATGGCTAATTTTATTTTTTAATTCAGGTGAAATATCTGCAGTTGATGTATCAAATCCTTCTGGGTAAAATATTGGATCATACCCAAATCCACCACTCCCCCTAGGTTGGTCTCCAATTCTACCTTCTATAATACCTTTTGTAACGATTGTTTGATCTAACATTTTTTTATCTGGGAATGCTGCTGCTATGGCACAAACAAAACGCGCTCCCCTTTTTGATTCTGGCGCCTCTTTCATTCTTTCTAAAATAATTGCATTTTTTTCTTGGTAGGGTGTATCTTTACCCAGGTAACGGGCTGAATATACACCTGGTGCTTTGTCAAAATAATCTATTTCCAGTCCTGAATCATCTGCTAGCACAATTTGGCCCGATATTTTCATGATTTCTTCAGCCTTTTTTATTGCATTGGCTTCAAATGTTTCTCCGTCTTCTACAACGTCAATATCAATACCTGCCTCTTGCATTGTAATAATATTAATATTCATATCTGACATGATTTGTTTTACTTCTTTTACTTTATCTTTATTTTGTGTTGCTAAAATAATTGTTTTCATAATCATCCCTACTATACTTTAAAATTTGTGTACCTTCTGGAAGATATCCTTCTTTTCCCTCAATAAGAAGTGTAAAGACTTCAACTTCTGGATTAGCAAATACGCAGCCTAAAATCTGAGACACAACTTCATATTCCATGGCATTACCGCCACCATATGAAGCAATATCTTTAGAAACATCAACAATTAACTCATTCCCATTCCATTGTACACCTAAAACTTTAGTTTGTGAAGAAATGAATTCATTTTTATCTGTATATATTGGTTTCGTAGCCATTACAAAAAGCAATAATGATAACAATAGCCTTTTTACCATTTATTTCCACCCCCACTTATAATTCTACTCATATAAAGTGGGACATGCAATACAATTCGTTCCCTAAAAAAACACACCTATATATGATATAGGTGTGTTTTTTTAACGAAATGACAGTGTGTTAAATATTTCGACAATAGAATCGTATATAACGGATGCCACTTGTCTATTAAATTCTGGTGATTGCAATTTTGCTGCATCTCCTGGATTGGTCAAAAATCCTGTTTCAACAAGAATCGCTGGCATATTAGTTGAATTTAAAACAACTAATCCTGGACGAGCCTTTGCCCCTCGGTCAAACATTTTTAATCTACTAACCATATTATTTTGTACAATCTGAGCCATTGTTTTACTTTTAGGATCCTTTGTAGAATAGAGCACTTCTGTCCCATTAACCTCAGGATTTGTAAATGAGTTATTATGCAGACTAACAAAAATATCTGCTCCTATTTCATTCGCAAGTTGCGCCCTAGCTGGATTCGTTGGGTATGAGTCATCTTCTCTCGTAACGTAAACCTTAATATTCGAATCCTTTTCTAGTAAATCATATAGCTGCATACCTTGTTCAAAGTTTACCTTTTTCTCTTGTAAACCATTAGCCGATGCTCCGCCATCCTGAGCACCATGCCCCATATCTAACAAAATAATATTTTGATATTTATCTTTAGGTTGCATAAATATAATTTTAATATTTTCTCCATCATCTAGTATTTCATATGCTCTAATCTTCTTTTCATGAATAATAAATTCCGTTTTATTGTTGGATTGTATTAGAATCTTATCGATGGTGCTACTTCCTATAGTCATTAATCCATCATTATATACATCACTGTAATTCCCTGGTAATGTTACAGTAATTTTTCTATTTCTATAATCATCATTGATTTTAATATCACTCACTGATAATCCTTTTTCTTTCTTAAATACAATAGCTTCTTGTGGGCTATTTATATATTTAAAGTTTTTAATTTCAATTTCTTCAAGCTCTATCTCAGGCTGAGGGGTTATTTCTTCTGGTTTTGGTTTTGTAGCCTCAGGTTTACCATCTTCTATTTTGCCTGCCAACATGCTCACTGTAATCACCGTTTTATCTTTAGAAAGTTCAACCTTTGAAGTCGTTTCTTTGATTATATCAAACACTACCCTTGTTTTTTCTGGTGTAAATTGACTTGTCCTAATTATCTGAACATAAGGATTGTCTGGCAACGTTATTTTCCCATCTAATAAATTTTTAGCACTATCAATATCAACAACTATTTTCCCCTCTTGTGTAAAGTGAGAATAGGAGTCAAGTGGTTTTTCAAGATATATTGTATAAAGCGAGATGCCATCATCTTGGTTTTGAACACGGACCTCTTCCACTTTTGTTATTAGCTCCGGAACCTGTATCGTTGGCGGTTTAACCTCAGGAGTAGACATAATTTGATTAATACTAATATAACTCGTACTAGCATTCCAATCTACTGCATACCCTAATGTTTCCCCAATAAATCTAAGGGGAAGCATTAACTTCCCATTAATAAGCTTAGGGGGAACGTCTAGTTTTTTTGATTGCCCTTCTACCCAGGCATCCGAGTTATCTACCTCTAATACAATAAGCTTATCACCATGATTAATAAACACCTTTTTTTCAGCTGCTTTCCACTCAACCGTTGCACCCATAGGTTCAAAGACTTCTCTCGTTGGGACTAATGTACGTCCATCAATTTGTACCGGTGGCATAGCCATTTCTATTTTTTTATTATTAATTTCAAGTGTAATAAGTGGTTTATTATATGTATGCTGCTTACCATCATATGTAAGGGTCATTTCCTGTGCATATATGGCTGTAGCAGGTTTTATTATGTGTAGTGAAAGGATGCATGTTACTAAAAGTGCATTTCTTATAAGTTTGCTCATCTATCTTCCTCCTATAGTCTATTTTGTCATAATATCTCTTCATAAGTATAGCAGATTTTCAGACATAGTACAAAACTAAAAGTTACATAAGATGAGCTTGTTTTTGCTTAATATATATAAAAAGTATAGCTAAAACATCTAATCTTACAGATATTTTAGCTATACTGCTATTTTTTATGCTTTTTTAAGTCTCTTTTCCTTAACTTGGATATTTCCACTTCATTTTGTCACGCACTTGTTACTTATTTGTTACACAATATTAACATTTCATTTTCAAATCTTTTTTCTATTATTTGTTTATTTTTTCTAGTTGTAAAAAAAGATAAATGCTTCTTTTTATCTTTTTTTATATAGTCAATGGTAAACTTATACCCATACATCTGCTTCTTAACTGCATATTGCTCTATAGCACTATTCCCAATGGTGACTTCTTGGGTGATTAAAGCATTCTTAGTTAGAACGACTAATTGAGTCAATTGCAAAATACAGTATATAACAAACAAACCTACAATAATTACATAGAAGTGCCTTAGTAAAGGTTGGTAGGACAGTCTATAATTATCAAATCTTGATTTGTTCATGACCAATAAAACAAAGAAAAGAATGGACCAGTCTCCTTCTTGATTTCGAAACGTAAAATTAGAGTCCTTATTATTCGCTTTGTTTATGATCCATATATAGCGTACCCGCATAAGGGATATCCAAAACATCAGTAAAATCATTATTTTTAGTAATGGATCCACATATCTTGACATTTACATCATTTCTTTCAGCATGTTCGTTAATATTTCCGTTACCTTTTGAGGGTTTGCTTTTCCTTTAGTCTTTTTCATCATTTGTCCCATTAAGGCTTTCATAGCTCTTTCATTACCGCCTAAATAGTCTTGTACTGATTTTTCATTAGCTTCTAATACTTCTTTAGCCATTTCTAAAAGTTCTCCATCATCACTAATTTGTGTTAAGCCTTTTTCATCCACAATGGTCTCTGGATCTTTACCAGTTATCCACATTTCATCAAAGACTTGTTTAGCAATATTATTACTGATAGTCCCTTGATCAATTAGCTCAATCATCTTACCTAAAATCTCCGGTTTAAATGGGATTGCAGCTTCTTCTTTTTGGTCTTCATCTAAACGGCTGAAGATATCTCTCATAATCCAATTGGTTACCGCTTTAGGATTATTACATATTGCCACTGCTTGTTCAAAAAACTGTGCAATTTTTTGAGATCCTACGAGTTGAGTAGCATCATAATCACCCAGATCATACTCTGTCATATATCTCGCCTTTTTTGCATTTGGCAATTCTGGCAAACTCGACTTAATATTTTCAATATACGCATCTGTCAATATGATAGGTCTAAGATCTGGATCTTGGAAGTAACGGTAGTCTGCTGCATCTCCCTTAGCCCTCATAGACACTGTTACTTGGGCTACCTCATCCCATCTTCTTGTTTCTTGGATAATCTCCCCACCTGCTTCTAAAATGTCTATCTGACGCTTTGTTTCCGCCTCAATAGATTTTTCAACATTACTAAAGGAGTTCAGGTTTTTCATTTCTGTACGTGTTCCTAGTTTCTCGGCTCCTTTTTTTCTGACAGAAATATTAATATCCGTACGGAAGGATCCTTCGTTCATTTTACAGTCTGATATGCCAATATATCTAAAGATATTTCTAAGTGTTTCTAGGTATGCTCTAGCTTCACTCGCTGAGCTAATATCAGGCTCTGATACACTTTCAATAAGGGGCACGCCGCAACGGTTATAGTCAATAAATGAGCCCACTTCGTCATGGGTTAGTTTACCTGTATCTTCTTCCAAGTGGATCCGGGTAAGGCCAATACGTTTAGCCCCCCCCTCTACTTCTATATCAATGTGCCCCGCAAAACAAATAGGGAACTCATCTTGTGTATCTTGGTACCCTTTAGCAAGGTCTGGATAAAAATAGTTTTTTCGATCATGTTTGCTATATTTATTAATGGAGCAGTTTGTTGCCAGTCCAGCTCTTACGCCGTACTCGACTACTTTCTCATTAAGCACCGGTAAAGTTCCTGGCATTCCTATACACCCTGGGCAACAATGGGTATTTTCTTCCCCACCAAATTCTGTGCTACAGCTGCAAAATGCTTTTGTTTTTGTAGAAAGTTCTGTGTGAACTTCTATTCCTATGACTGTTTCATAATCTGAATATATACTCACTTTCTCACCTCTTTATATCTATAGTTTTGGTCTTTGATCCTTGTAATCTGCACTTTGCTCAAATGTATAAGCTACTCTCAAGATAGTTTCTTCTTTAAATTCCCCGGCTATTAATTGCATCCCTATTGGGAGTCCTTTTGTATCAAAGCCACACGGAATTGATATGCCTGCTAGGCCTGCGATATTGGTGTTAATGGTACAAATATCATTTAAATAGGCTTGTACTGGATCTTCATGTTTTTCCCCTAATTTCAAGGCTGTGGTTGTCATTGTAGGGGTTAAAATAATATCAAATTTTTCTAGCATCTGATTATGCTCTTGCTTAATAAGTTCTGCTACTTCTAATGCTTTTTTGTAATAGGCATCGAAGTTGCCTGAACTAAGTACAAAAGTACCTAACATAATACGACGTTTGACTTCAGGACCAAATCCTTCGCCCCTTGAATTGCTAAACAAGCTATCTACATCTGTATATTTTTCCGCACGGTGGCCATAGGCTACTCCGTCAAAACGCGCTAAGTTCGATGATGCTTCTGCACACGCTATAATATAATAAACAGGTAGAGCATGGTTTACAAGAGGCATGGATACCTCTTCAACAATCGCGCCCATTTGCTTTAGTTTTTCTGCTGAGGCTAAAACTGCCTCTTTTACCTCTGGGTCTATTCCTTCGCCAAAATACTCTTTCGGCACAGCGATACGAATACCTTTTACATCTTCTGTAAGAGCCTTTGTATAATCTGGGTACGCCATTGAAATCGATGTTGTATCCCTAGGGTCATGCCCTACAATGGCATTTAAAACCAGTGCCATATCTGTTACATCTTTCGTTATTGGAGATGTTTGATCTAGTGAAGAAGCATAAGATATAACCCCATACCTAGAAACAATTCCATTGGTTGGCTTCATACCAACCAGCCCACAACTAGCAGCTGGTTGACGAATTGATCCACCTGTATCTGTCCCTATAGAGAAAACAGCTTCTCCTGCTGCTACCGCCGCTGCACTACCGCCTGAGCTACCCCCTGGGTTTCGTTCAGTGTCCCATGGATTACTTGTTGGGTAAAAATATGAGCTCTCTGTAGAGCCACCCATAGCAAATTCATCCATATTTAGCTTCCCTAGCATAATAGCGCCTTGGTCTTCTAGTTTTTCTATAACCGTTGCACTATATGGTGGAATAAAATTCTCTAGCATGCGAGATGCACAGGTGGTTTTGACCCCCCTTGTACAAATATTATCTTTAATGCCCATAGGTATTCCAGCTAAATCAGGAAGCTTTTCTCCTGCTTTAAATTTTGCATCAATTTCCCTTGCTTTTTTAAGAGCATTTTCTTTATCTAGTGTAATATAAGCCTTAATTTTATCTTCTACAGAAGATATTCTATCATAATAAGCTTCTACTAATGTTTCGCTTGTGGTTTCACCACTTCTAAGCATGTCCCGAAGCTCATGTGCTGTTTTTGTAAATAACGCCATATCTTTCCTCCTATTTACTCTACGATTTGAGGTACAAAGAAGCACCCATTTTTTTCTTGTGGTGCATTAGCAAGCAGTTCTTCTTTTGCCATAGATGGCTTAACTTCATCTTTTCGAAGTACATTATATAAAGTAGGTTCGCCTATTTTTGTATCTACATGGGTGGTATCTACCTCATTCAGTTGTTCTGCAAAAGCAACCATTTTTTCTAAGTCACTGGTAAATTCCTGAGTTTCCTCTTCTGTAAGACTTAAATGAGCTATATCAGCTATTTTCAAAACATCTTCTTTTGTAATCTTCATCTTATTCTCCCTTCGGGGACTGTCCCCCAGCTAGCTCTAATATTGCTGCAACATCTTTTTCATATAAAGGTACAAACTGACCTAAAGGACCATTTTCAGTGGCTTTCTTGGCCATTTCCGGAATACGATCTACTGGAATGCTGGCATCTTGTAAACTAACAGGCATTCCAAGAGATTTAAAGAATTCTTTTGTACGCTTAATACCTTCTAGTGCCGTCTGTTCCAGATTAAATGGATTTATGTCAACGTTCCATACTCTATTGGCAAACTGCGCAAACCTTGAAATATCTTGTTTATAGACATATTGCATCCATGCTGGGAAAACAATGGCAAGGCCTGCCCCGTGAGCAATATCATAGATTCCACTGATTTCGTGCTCAATATCATGACTTGCCCAATCCCCAATTCTTCCTGTGCCTAAAAGGTCATTATGAGCTAGTGTCCCTGCCCACATTATTTCTGCTCTTGCATCATAGCCTGTCGGTTCTTGTAGCACTCTCGGTGCATTGTCTATAATAGCTTTCATAACCGCTTCTGACATTCTATCGATAAGCTCTACATTTTGTACGTTGGTAAAATATCTTTCTAGTATGTGAGCAAACATATCGACTGAGCCGCATGCCGTTTGGTAATCCGGAAGTGTATAGGTAAGGACTGGGTTTAAAATTGAGAACTGCGGTCTTAAAAAATCTGATCCTGCTCCTTTTTTATACCATCCATCTTCATTTGTTATAACAGTCGCGCCACTAGATTCACTACCTGCTGCTGGAATCGTTAAAATAACCCCTACCGGTAATGCTTTTTTTATTTCCGCTTTACCTGTGTAAAAGTCCCAAACATCTCCATCATACATAACACCGGCAGCAATAGATTTTGCTGAATCTATAACGCTTCCTCCGCCCACTGCTAATATAGAATCTACACCCTGTTCTTTACACAGTTTAATACCCTCTTGTACTAAGCTTAATCTCGGGTTAGGCTTAACCCCTTCTAGTTCTACTACTTCTACGTGTGCTTCTTTAAGAGATTGTATAACCTGATCATATAATCCACTCTTCTTTATACTGCCCCCCCCATAATGCAACAATACCTTTTTACCAATATTGCTCATTTCGGCGCCAACAAGTAATTCTGTTTCTTTCCCAAATATAATCTTTGTAGTATTTTGAAATACGAAGTTCTGCATAATATATTGCCTCCTTGTTAATCTGCGTATAAAGACATTATCTCGATTTAAATATACCATAATATGTCCCTTATTTACAAAGCTTTTTTAGCCCTTCTTCAGGGTTATTTTTAGGATAATATTCAAGGCCTATAGCCCCTTTAAACCCCAAGTCATCATTTTTTTAAATATGGCGTCATAGTTACGTTCCCATAGATCTGTTTTTATATTGCTTTTGATTTTAATAACCCCAATTGTTTGCAAGCATTCCAAATGCCATCATTTGTATTGGCCGTCGTAACATAATCTGCTACTGCTTTTATTTCAGGCACACTATTGCCCATAGCAACACCGTAGCCGACAAACGACAGCATCTCCATATCATTAAGAGCATCGCCAAAGGCATAGGTATTCTCTATTTTAAAATCCATGGCTTCAATCATTTTTTGAATACCGACTGCTTTAGAATTCCCTTTTGGCATTGCATCCATTCCAAATTTATGAAATCTTATAAATTGCAAGTTTGGATGGGCTTCTCTATATATTTTGTCATCCTTTTCCTCACTATAAACGACGGCTTGGTTTACAGGCCTAGTAATATGTAGCTCGGAATCCATCCGCGGGTATTTCATTTGCAATGTTTCCATACAGTTTTGTATCATAGGATGCTCTTTGTGTAGAGACCAGGTATCATCATGGGTTATAAATGCCATAGAATGGTTATTCTTTTCTACTGTGTTAACAAGCCCTACAACCTCTTCTTGAGCCATACTTTTTAGGTATATTTCCTTTCCTTCAAATATAGCATATGAACCATTAATAGCCACATAAGAATTAATATTTAATTCTTCGCATACCCATAACATTTCCTTAGGTCCCCGCCCTGTAGCTATTGCAGTATATACACCACTTTCTTGCAACTCCCTAATAGCCCTCCTTGTTGATTTTGGGATCTGTTTATTCTCATCCAATATCGTTCCGTCTATATCGAAAAACACAATTTTTTTAGTCACTTTAATTTCCCTTCTAAATCTATATTTTTATATTATTTTAGTCGTATTTTCTTAATACCTTAAGTATAGCATATTATTTCATATCTTAAAAATACAGGCTTTATTATGTCACAGCAAAAAGAGTTATTAAGGGGTTTAGAAAAACCCCTTAATAACTCTTTTATTGTCTATGTATAAGACCCTATGCTTATTTTTTAGACTTAGACTTTGTATAAACATCAAATGCAACAGCCGCTAACAACACCATACCTTTGATTGTTTGTTGCCAATCAATCCCTACACCTATAATAGACATACCATTGTTAAGTACTCCCATTACAAGCCCACCTATAATGGCGCCTATAACGGTCCCTATTCCACCAGATGCTGATGCACCTCCGATATAACAAGCTGCAATAGCGTCTAGTTCAAAACCCGAACCTGCTTTAGGCGTTGCAGCATTCAGTCTGCCTGTGAAAACCATACCTGCTAAAGCCGATAATAATCCCATGTTGACATAAACCCAAAACATTACTTTCTCTGTCTTTATACCAGAAAGTTTTGCCGCTTTCTCATTACCGCCAAGGGCGTAAATGTGGCGCCCTGGAATTGTCTTGTTTGCTATAAATGTATAGACGACAACAAGAGCCGCAAGTAAGACAAGAACATTTGGGATCCCTTTATAAGAAGCTAAACTAAATGTTAATAAGTTTATAGCCAATATAATGATTGCAAGCTTAGCAATTAAAAATTGTATTGGCAATGTATCAAAATTGTATTTTATCTTCTTTTTTCTATTATCAAGCTCCATCCATATATAAATGACTGAAAATATGATTCCTACTAAGATTGTCGTAATATGCAAATTGCTACCACCAAATATATCTGGGGTAAATCCAGAACTTATTGCTTGAAAAGCTTCTGGAAACGGAGCTAAGGTCTTTCCTTGTAGTATGACAAGGGTTAGTCCTCTAAATACTAACATACCTGCCAAAGTAACAATAAATGCCGGTATTTTTACATAAGCTATCCAGTATCCCTGCCACGCTCCAACCAAGGCCCCAATTAATAAGGATATGATAACAGCTATGACTACTGGCACCTTTAGATTGACCATTAGCATGCCAGATATAGCGCCAACAAAAGCCACTACTGACCCTACAGACAGATCTACATTACCTGTAATAATAACCAGTAGCATTCCTATTGCCAAAACCAAGATATAGCTGTTTTGTAAAATCAAGTTACTAACATTTAAGGGTTTTAATAATATCCCACCTGTTAATATTTGAAATAATATTACAATAGACACAAGGGCTATCCCCATACCATATTGTCTTATATTGCTTTTCATAAGTTGTTTAAACCTATCCATCATCGTGCCCCCTTACTGTGTCCCATAATACACTTCATAATACTCTCAGATGTCGCATCAGCCTGATTCAGCTCACCGGCAATTTCTCCTTCATTCATAACATATACCCGATCACACATACCAAGCAATTCCGGAAGCTCTGATGAAATCATAATGATTGATTTCCCTTGATCTACAAGTTGATTTATAATGGTATATATCTCATATTTCGCCCCTACATCAACGCCTCGTGTCGGCTCGTCTAGAATTAAGATATCTGGATCTGAAAAAATCCATTTACTTAAAACAACTTTCTGCTGGTTTCCACCACTTAAATCACTGGTTTTTTGTAATATGCTTGAGGACCTGATATTGAACTTATCACGGTATTCTTCAGCCACCACAATCCCCTTATTTTCATCTATCTTTTGTTTGTTACTAATTTTATCTAAGCTTGATATTAATACATTGTTTTTAATATCATCTATTAAAATCAAACCATAACCTTTTCTATCTTCCGTTACATAGGCTAGACCATGGTCAATTGCCTTCCTAACCGTATTCAATTTTATTTCTTTACCCTCTTTAATAAGTGTGCCAGATATTTTCTTTCCATAAGACATTCCGAAAATACTCATAGCAAGTTCAGTTCTACCTGCTCCCATTAATCCAGCAATTCCTAGAACTTCTCCTTTTCTAACATTTAAATTGATATGATTAATCACTTTCCTATTTTCATACAAAGGATGATAAACTTCCCAATCTTTAACCTCAAATATAACCTCTCCTATTTTAGGTTCTCTTTTGGGAAATCGGTCTACAATTTCTCTCCCTACCATACCCTTGATAATCCTATCCTCATCAATCATTTCTGTTCCTTTTTCAAGGGTCTCTACCACTGTTCCATCCCGAATAATTGTAATTCGGTCTGCTACTTTTGAAACTTCATTAAGCTTATGAGAAATTAAAATAGATGTAACCCCTGATTTTTTTAGTTCTAATAACAAATCCAACAGTTTATTACTATCCTCATCATTCAAGGCAGCTGTTGGTTCATCTAAAATAAGTAATTTAACATCTTTAGAAAGTGCTTTTGCAATTTCAACTAGTTGCTGCTTTCCAACACCTATCTCATCTGCTAATGTGTTAGGGTTTTCATCTAGCCCCACCTTTTTAAGTAAGGCTTCTGTTTTTGTGATTGTTTTGTTCCAATTAACAATTCCATTATGTGCTTGCTCATTTCCTAAGAACACATTCTCTGCTATAGAAAGATATGGACTAAGGGCCAATTCTTGATGAATAATGACAATGCCCATTTTTTCACTATCTTTAATATCCTTAAATTCACAAATCTTATTGTTGAATATGATATCTCCAGAATATGTTCCATAAGTATAAACGCCACTTAAAACATTCATTAATGTTGATTTTCCAGCACCATTTTCACCTACCAATGCGTGAATTTCATTTGTCCTTACTTCTAAGTTCACATTGCTAAGTGCTTTTATGCCAGAAAACGCCTTTGTTATATCTCGCATCCTTAATATCATATCTGGCATCTTTCTAGCTCCTTATCTCATATTTTTTAAACGGGTGCTGATTAATCATCACCCGTTTAAAATTTTACTACTCTATTTCATCCGCTGTATAATAGCCACTATCTACTAGTATTTCTTTATAGTTATTAACATCTACAGAGATAGGCTCTAAAAGATATGATGGAACAACCTTTTTACCGTTATCATATGTCTCAGTATCATTAATAGGCGCTTCTTCACCTTTTAATATAGCATCGCACATCTCAGCAGCTTTACTTGCTAATTGTCTTGTATCTTTAAATACTGTTTGGGTTTGCTCTCCTGCAACAATAGACTTGATAGATGGTAATTCTGCATCTTGCCCTGTTACGATAGGCATTTTTTGATCCCCTTTACCATAGCCTATACTTTTAAGTGATGATAAAATACCAATACTAATGCCATCATATGGTGATAATACAGCATCTATTTTTTCATCTGTATAATGCGCACTTAAAAGGTTATCCATACGCGCTTGAGCTGTAGCACCATCCCATCTTAGTGTTGAAACTTTGTCCATTCCCATTTGGGTACTTTTTACAACTAGTTTACCTGAATCTATATATGATTGTAATATCGAAATAGCTCCATCATAGAAGAAATAAGCATTGTTATCATCTGGTGAACCACCAAACAACTCAATATTAAATGGCCCTTTTCCTTCTTTAAGCCCAAGCATTTCCTCTATATATGTACCCTGTTGGACACCTACTTTAAAATTATCAAATGTAGCATAGTAAGTGATATCTTCTGTATTTCTAATTAAACGATCGTATGCTACAACTGGAATTCCCACTTCTGCTGCTTTCCCAATAACATCTGTTAAAGCTTCTCCATCAATAGATGCGATCACTAAAACATCTACCTCTTTCGTAATCATATTTTCAAGTTGTGCAATTTGATTTTCAACATTATCCTCTGCATATTGAAGATCCACGGCATAGCCCTTATCTTCAAGTTCCTTTTTCATATTATTACCATCATCAATCCAACGTTGTGAAGATTTGGTTGGCATAGCAACCCCTACTGTTTTTTGATCCTTGCTTGCCTTTTTCGCCCCGCCTGAACATGCTGTAAGTGATAAAATCAGTGTTGTTGATAACATAATTGCAAATATCTTTTTCATTTCTCCATCCCCTTTTCAACTAGTTTATTTATCTACAAATTTTATTTATACATAGTTGTCTATGAAATAAAATTTAATAGTCACTTATGTAAATATGAACACCATCTTCTTTCGAGTGTGTTCTTTTACTTACGTTTATGTTTGAATATTATCATATAGTTTTTACATTGTCAACACATTATACATTTTTAGATTTATTTTCATGATATATATGTGAGATATTACTTTTTTATGTTCTTTATACCTAGTTAATCCTACAAACGAATGTTTATTGTATCTATTCCCTCTAATTATCTTGCCTTTTTGTTTCACTTCACCCTATAATGTAGTTAGAAAGTGAAAAGTGGTGTAAATATGTTTGCTATTGAAAGATATAAAATAATTAAAAACTATTTAACAAAAGAAAGTAAAGTAGAAGTTGCTACTTTGAGTAAAGTTTTAGGTGTTTCTGAAGTAACCATTCGGCGCGACTTAGAGAAACTTGAAAACGATGGTTTCTTGTCTAGAATACATGGGGGTGCTATCTTAAACCAAGAAGCAAATTCTATCCCTATTCTTCCAGCGGAAGATAAAAACTTCAAAAAATACGAAGAAATTGCTAATATCGCCATTCACATGATCCAAGATAATGATGTTATTATGCTTATAAACGGTCCTATTAATATGCAAATTGCAAAAAAACTTTCCACAAAAAATAATATAACCGTACTTACTAACGACCTGTTGATTGCTTTAGAATTATCTTCTTATTTATCCGTAAAAATAGTCTTACTAGGTGGTGACGTAGATTATAGTAGTAAAGCTGTGTTCGGAAAGTTAACCTCACTTAATATAGAGAAGTTTTTTGTAAATAAGGTTTTTCTTGAGGTTGATGGGATTGATATAAACACGCAAATTACTGTGTCTAGTATTGACAAAGCTTCGCTTATGCAAGAATCCATCCGAAAATCAAGAGAAAAAATCATCGTTTGTCTAGCAGATGCTTTTAACCAAACGGCCTTCTACAGTGTGGATAAGATAACAATAGCTGATAAAATCATTACAAATCCATCGATCAATAATGATTATAAGCGCTATCTATTTAATCAAGATATCCCTCTTTTTACATCAATGGGTACCTTTGAAGGAAGTGTTTAATGTGAAAAACCCTATCCTAAAACTAATCAATATCACAAAAGCCTTTGATGAGGACTTTATACTTAATCATATTAATCTGTCCTTATTTGCAAGTGAAGTTCATGTTTTAGTGGGAGAAAATGGTTCCGGCAAATCAGCCATTATGAATATTATTGCTGGTATTATTAAACAAGATTCAGGAGATATTTTTATTAACCAAAAGCTTGTGAACATTGACTGTCTATCTTCTTCAAAAAACCATGACATTTTATATCTTATGCAGGATATTAATTGTTTTGGTAATTTAACCGTTGCCGAAAATGTATTTTCAGACAAATTGCCTTTTACCAATAAATATGTAAAAATAATTGATTATAACAAACTGTATTTTAAGTGCCAAGCATTATTTGATGAACTTAATATTCCAATTAATATACGTGAAAAGGCCGATAAATTAGGTCTCGCAGAAAAATACTTAATTGAATTTGCGAGAGCTTATATTTCTGATTCTAAAATTATTATCTTTGATGAGCCTACTGCTGTACTTACTAAAATTGAAAGGGATATATTGTTTTCGATTATTCAATCCTTAAAGCAAAAGGGCGTTGGTATTTTTTATATTTCACATAGAATCGAAGAAATTAAACTTATCGGAGATAGAGTTACATTTCTTCGCAAAGGCAATGTGCTAGGAACAAGAGACCTAGCGCATATTGAAAGTTCTGAGATTCTAAAGATTTTAACTGGTTCTATCCATAAAAATAAGTACCCTAAGTTAGATATTCCTTTGGGTACTGAGGTACTATCTGTTAATAATCTTCATTGGGGCACTACTTTAAGGAACATTACATTTAATCTTAGAAAAAATGAAATTATAGGAATAACGGGGCTAATGGGTTCTGGACGGACCAAACTAGCTCATTGTCTTTTTGGCGCAACCAAACCTACTGCTGGTACTATCACCATCAATAAAAAAGAAGTTATACTCAATTCACCATCAGATGCTATTGCTCATGGAATCGCCCTAGTTCCTGAAGATAGAACTACTGATTCTATTTTTGGCGATTTGGACGTTATAACCAACCTTAGTATATCCTCCCTAAAAAGATTTACTCGTTTTGGCAAACTACACGTTCCAATGGTCGAAAGAATAACAAAAGACTACGTCAACCGACTTAATATCAGTCATAGTTTTTCTTATGACCCATTAGCCTCTTACAGTGGCGGTAATCAGCAAAAAGTTGTTTTAGCTAAGTGGATTATGAGTCGATCGAAAATATTCATTTTTGATGAGCCCACTAGAGGGATTGATATTGTATCTAAGGTAGATATTTATAACTCTCTTACTGACTTGGTGACTAAAGGCGCTTCTATCATTCTTATTTCTTCAGATATTGATGAGCTTTTAGGAATGTGCGATCGAATTATGATTCTATCTAACGGCCAAATCGTACGCGAACTCTCTCGCTCAGAAGCTACTAAAGAGAAAGTTCTACATTATGTAGCTCAAGCTTTGTAGTAATATAAGGTTATCCTTCCTTGATTTAATTGCGAGCCGAATATACTCATCCCCTAGTCCTTCATAATTCTTACATATTCTAATTAAAATACCTTCTTTAAGCAATTTCTCATATAACGCAGTACCTGACCTATCAGCTAATTTTACTAACACAAAATTAGCCTGGGTAGGATATATTTCTTCAAATATTTCTAGGGCTTTGAGCCTTCTTAAAAAGCCAACTCTCTCCGTCCCAATCCACTTTAATGTTTCTTCTACATAATGGTAATCCTCTAAAACATACTGTAGGGCTATTTCTGCAAACGAATTAATATTCCAAGGTATTTGCCTTTTCCGCATTAAATCATTATAGTTCCTATCCTTACAAATACTGTAGCCAAAGCGAATTCCTGGCATCCCGTAAAACTTGGTTAATGCCCTTATCATACATATGCATGAATATCCTTGGGCTAATGCCAACAGACTCGCTCCTAAGCCACCTGTAAATTCAATAAATGCTTCGTCTATAATAATTCTTTTATTATATTTTTGGCAGTATTCTAGTATGGGTTTAAACTTAACTTGATCTATTACGCCTCCATTTGGATTATTAGGATTTCCAATAATTAGCCCCTCTACCTCTTGGATTTTTTGGGCTAAGTCGTCATAATCTATTTCCATATTGCTATTTAAATGGCTATAGATAATTTTAACACCATTTTTTTGGGCACTTTTTTTATACTCTACAAAGGATGGCATTACAATGCAAAGGCTCTTTAAGCTAGCGATGGCAATATCTATAATTTCCCCCGCTCCATTACCTAGAACTAAATCTTCTTGGGTAAACTTAAAGTTTAAAGATTTTCCCTTTGGATACAGAAAATGAGACCCGTCATTGAGATATCTGCAAATATGTTCTTTAGACTGTCTGTACTGAATATCAGGGTACACCTGCATATTTTTGACCGCTTCTTGTATGTTATTTGTAAAACTACCAGGTACGCCTAAAGGGTTAATATTTGAACTAAAATCAAGTAGCTGTCTTCCTTTTAAACGCCCTTCTGTGTATATATCTCCGCCGTGCACCATGGTATCCTCCTTATTGATAAACATATAAACTAACTACTATCAAAGCATATATTGCCACAAGTAGAACCTCACCTGCATACATAAGCATCACCGTTTGCTTAATATGGTTTTCATGTAGGGGGTTAATCTTGTCTCCGATTGTAGGCTTTTTTATAATTTCTCCAAAGTAATTGTTATCTCCACCTAATTGAATCCCTAAAGCCCCAGCTGCTGCTCCTTCTGGATAAGCGCAGTTAGGGCTTTTATGATTCCTTCGGTCCCTTATCATGATCTTAGCTGTTGTCATTATATTTCCCTTTACTACAGGTGACACTAGCACAAATAAAATACCTGTAAGTCTTGCAGGTATGTAATTAACCAGATCATCTAGTTTTGCAGGAAAAAAACCAATATTTTTATACTTAGGATTCATATAGCCCAGCATAGAGTCCATGGTATTAATACCTTTATAAAGCATTGCAAGAGGAGCTCCCCCAATCATTGCATACAAAAGTGGTGCTATAACACCATCAGCTGTATTTTCTGCAATGGTTTCAACGTCTGCCCTTATGATTTCGTTTTCAGCTAAACCTTTGGTATCTCTTCCAACAATATAAGAAAGCTTTAACCTGCTATCTTCAATATCTCCTTTTAAAAGGGCGTCATATACTTTAAGCCCCTCTTTTCTAAGGCTAGTTGCTGCAAGAGTCGTCCACAATATGCCTATGTTTAATAGATGATATAGAAAAAAATAAGGCCTAAGTAGCCTTAGTAATATATATGGAACCCCAAAACTTGCTGCGCTGACCATTATAACAATTAAGAGTCCTAGAATATTAAGTTGTTTTGCACTTTTGCATATTTTACGGCCTTGTTTATCTAGAAAACTAATTAGCTTACCTATGTATATAACAGGATGTGGAAACCCATAAGGGTCACCTAATATAAAATCTATTATAACTGCTATGACAATATCAATTGCTGCATATGTGATGATTTGCATCCTGTCACCTTCTTTTTTTGATTTGTTTTTGAAATATAATTTTATATATTTCATCCATATCTATACCGTTTCTAACGATGTCGGCTAGTTTATCAAGCTCTTTTTCTCTAATATGATCATATTCTTCTGCCACTTTATTTGGCAAGCCTTTGCCCTTACGAATTTGATTTAAGAGATATTCTCTAAAATGAACCCCGTCGAAGATCCCATGAATATAGGTACCTATAATATTTCCTTTTTCACTAATACAGCCTTCGTGGTAATTTTGATCTACACCATTTTTACTTGTAACTTGTAAGAAGGCTTTAGCTTCTTTGCCATAGTCACTTGTTCCCATATGAACTTCGTAGCCACTGATCTTTTTACCCTTTACAGATTGGGCCATAAACGCTCCCTCTATATGGGTCGTGGTTTTCTCATTACCTATGACCGTATGGATATCTAAAAGCCCAAGTCCTACTAATTCCTTTTCGGCTTTAATAGTCTTTCCTAGCATTTGATAGCCACTCCCTATGCCTATTAGGATTCCCTTTTGGCTATAGGCCTTAATCATATCTCCTAGACCATTGTTTTGGAGGTCTTTTAAATCCTCTGTTAGATTTCGGCTACTTGGAATAATAACAATATCTGGGGTTTTGAATTCTTTTATATTTTTCACGAATCTGACACTGACATCCTCTTCTGCTTCTAGGGCATCTAAATCTGTAAAGTTCGCAATATTAGATAGATGTATTACGGCAATATCAATAGGAGCTGTAATTTCTTTATTATACGTTATGGCCCCATCTTCATCTTCAAGTTGAAGGTTAAAGTATGGCACCACACCTAAAGTTGGAATATGAATTATATCTTCAAGCATCACTAGACCGGGTTCAAGTAATTTAATATCCCCTCTAAACTTATTAATAATAGTCCCTTTAACCCTTGGTTTTTCTTGTTCCCTAAGCAGTAACATAGTTCCTGCAAGAGATGCAAATACACCACCTTTATCAATATCACCTACAAGTATAACAGGAGCATCTACAAGCTCTGCCATTCCCATATTGACAATATCCCGGTCTCTTAGATTTATTTCAGCTGGGCTACCGGCACCCTCCATAATAACAATATCAAACTGTTTTTCTATTTTTTCAAAATCATCTTTAAGCATTTGACTAAATTGTGGTTTAAGCTCATGGTATCCCATTGCAGTGGTATCTGCGTAGAGTTCCCCATTAACAATAACCTGGCACTTTTTATCACCCGTTGGTTTAAGTAGTATTGGGTTCATATAAGCTTGTGGCTTTAGGCCTGCAGCGTATGCTTGAAGTACCTGAGCCCTGCCTATTTCTTTACCATCAATGGTTATATATGAATTGAGTCCCATGTTTTGAGACTTGTATGGACACACAGAGTAGCCATCTTGTTTTAGAATTCGGCATAAAGCTGAAACTAATATACTTTTCCCAACAGATGATCCTGTTCCTTGTAACATTAACTTTGCCATGATCTCACCTACTTTTTTAAATTTTTCCTAACAATAGGGTTAGGCTAGTAAAAATTATATTATATACCATAATTCCTATGATTCTTGATTTTTTGCTGCTATATAAGGCCTCCCCATAGTAATGCTTGCCTTTATAAGATCTAGCAGCTAATACCTCTTGGGTTATTTTCCAACGCTCCATGCTATTGTGAAACAGCAAAATCATGACTCTTATCATATCATTTACTCTTCCCTTTATACCTCTAAAACCTCCCCTACTTTTCATAGCTAGGACAATTTGATTGCCCTCATCTTCAAGTAGCATAAAAAAGCGCTCTACATTTTTACTAATATCACACAAATCTCTGATACTTTCAAACTTACTAAGATAGTGTAATAAAAAATCAAAGGGCGTTGTAAAGATAAAAAGACTTAAACATAAGGCAGAAGAAATTCCTCGCAAAATCATTAGTATACTAAAATACATGCCTCTATCAAAAACCAGTACAATAGAGCTCATTAAGTAGAACATCACTATTTCTGTTACCATTTTAAAGACCCTTTTATAAGGGGTCTGAGCAATAAGATGCATTAGCATAAAACATAAAATATTAAATATAAGAATACCCCATGTTTGCACAAACCCCATTATAATAATAGGTAGGATACATAATAATAATTTTTCTATTGGGTGCACTTTGGCATACTTATTAGCTTTGGCGTATACTGCTATTTCCCTTAGCATTGTTTTTCCTTCCCATATAATAGCCTATAAATCCGCCCCCTATTGCTGCTTGAATGGTAAATAATAAAGTCTCTATTTCACCTGGAATCTCTGGAAAAATCGGGGATACCCACGGCTCATAGGTCTTGTCTAATGCCATAATCATATCTTCTCCTTGTGCATCAGATCCTTCAAACTCACTATCCCTATGAAGCATAAAAGGAACAATTAGGATCACAAGACAAATTGCAATGAGTATTATATTCTTTGATTTATTTTTCATATGCGTATACCCCCATCATTTTCACTACTTCTTGATTAGAATTTTTGTATAAATAGTTAAATAATAATACTGTAAAGATACCTTCTACGACTCCTAACGGTACTTGTGTTATTGCAAATACGGATATAAACTTCCCTAGGGTTGCCATAAAGTCCCCACTATGAAAAACAATGGCCAGTTGAAAGGCTGTAACGGTGTATGTCGCAAAGTTACCAAGTAAAGCACCTAAAAACATAGCTACTTTTTTATTTTTCTTTTTAAAGATTTGGTAGACTGCAAAAGTTACAAGTGGTCCAACTATTCCCATGCTAAAAATGTTAGCACCCAAGGTTGTAATACCACCGTGTGCTAAAAATAATGCTTGGAATAAAAGAACCACAACACTGACGGCACTCATTACGAGAGGTCCAAATAAAATGGTTCCTATACTTGTTCCTGTAAGATGTGAGCTACTGCCTGTAAGAGATGGTAGTTTAAGAGCCGATAATAACAAACAGTATGCCGCTACAAGTCCAAGGAGCATCTTTATATCTGTATTTTCCTTGCCAATTTCCTTTACCTTTTTAACGCCTACAAATAAAAATGGAATACAAACAACATAGTAAAACAGTGCCCATAAGGGTGGTAAAAATCCTTCTGCAATATGCATACCATACACTGAAAATGGTATAAATGTAAAAAACGCAGTTAATGCGAGTGCTCTTTTATTTTTCACTTTTCTTCTCCCCTTTAATTGTGTTTTTTGTAACTCTAACGATCTCTTCTTCACTCTCAAATATATTTTCGTACTGAGTTTTTTCTCTATTTATAATAAATACCTTCATTCCTAGTTCCAAAGCAGCCTCTGTTTTTTCTTTTGTCTTACCTTGTTTGCCACTATCTTTAAGGATTACTGCTTTGGCATCATATTCTTTAAATAAAGCTTTATTAAATTCCTTGCTGCCTCCACCACAAATGGCTACTATATTTTTTATAGGAATTTTTAAGTCATGTAGTTTGGTTAATACCTCTTTAATCGGCAATACCTTATGAATAATTGTATTTGGCAAGTTCATTGTTATTAGTTTTTCTACGTTATTACTGCCTGTGGTATTCATAATTGTACCTATTATGTCCATTAACTTTTCTTGTAAATCCTCATATTTATCTACAGTTACAATGTCAGGATGAGGCAGATATTGATTAATCACAGAAGGTCTTTCATAGCGTAGATATAAAATTTCTTTATCCTTACAAGCCCCTATAATGTTTTCTGTTACAATTGTAGCGTAAGGGTGGGTGGCATCAATCATAATAGAAATTCCCTGGTCATCTATTTCCTTTATCATATCAGCTTGTGTTAAAGGCCTTGTGTTTAAGTATTTGTAGTTATAATCTTTAAGATATTCACCGCCATACTCTGTCGCTGCCGAAACATAAATATTGTCTGTAAATTCATTAAGAAGTCTTAAGATTTCTCTTCCCTCACTCGTACCTAAAAACAAACCAATCATATCTATGCCTCTCTTCTACCTTTTGTTTTCATAACCCCTTTTTGTAATAAATCGCCCATCTTTAATATAGCTTGTGCTATTTCCAATAACAACAATACTCATCATATCTACCTTTGTATCATCAAAGTTCTCCAGTGTTGTAAGGGTAGATACTTGCCCCTCCCTAAGGGCATTTTTTACAATCCCTACAGGTGTACTTTTATCCCTATATTGCCTAATAATATCTATGGATTCCATCAGGTAATGAGGCCGCCCTTTACTACGAGGATTATATAAAGAAATAACAAAATCAGCTTCCGCTGCGTTTTTTATTCTTTTTTGTATGAGTTCATAAGGTGTCATAAGGTCACTCAAACTAATATTACAATGATCATGCATAAGCGGGGCCCCTAGTACTGAAGCCGCAGAACAGGCCGCAGTAATGCCCGGTATAACCTCTATCTCTTCATCTACCCTAAGTTCTAGTGCAAGACCCGCCATTCCATAAACCCCCGCATCTCCTGTGCTAATTAAAGAGACGATATGGTCTTTGGATAATCTTAAGGCTTCTTTGCAACGGTCTATTTCTTTTGTCATGCCTGTTTGATGAATTTCTTTACTGCCTAATATTGGCTGTAAAAACTCAATATATTTGTTATAGCCTACAATTACATCACTTTCATTAATGCAATCTAATGCTCTTTTTGACATATGGTCTAAGCCACCTGGGCCCATTCCAATGACATATAATTTTCCCATTGTTTTTCTCCTTTTAGTATTGATCTTAGCTAGGGAGCTTGCCAACACACAATGTCATCCCTTCATATTTGGTTTTTCCTTGAATAATTTGAGCTCCTGCTAGAATAACACAGGGCTCACTAACCCCTCTTACCCCTACATTTTGCTCTACAAAGTCACTGCCTTCAAATTCCACTTCAACCGTGTTAATTTGTTCTTTCGAGTATACTTTAAAGGGCACTTTAAGGTGCTCAGAAAGTTCTATAATGCATTGTTCTTCTTTTTTTATGTCTATGCTTACAATTTCTTTGATGGCTAGGGGATGGATGTTAAGGTGGTCTAACTGGCTTAATATATACTGACGCATTTTTTCAGGGTCAATATTTTTTCGGCACCCTATTCCTAGAACTATGTTTTTTCGTATTAGCTTTAAGGTAGCATTAGGAAGATGGGCCTTATTGGTTACAACTACCCTGTAATGTGTCTCCTTGCTTGCCCCAACGTATCCCTTAGGCATTGGTATAAGATGGTCCTCGTCTATAAAAGCAACTGCTTCCCCTTGAATAAGGTGTACCGAGATTTCTTTGCATTTTTCCATACTATCAATCTCTAGGTTGTATTCAGTGCTAATAAGATCTGGCGCCATAAGTTCTAAGCCATCTGTAGCAGTGGTAATGATTGGCATTGCCCCTAAATAGTTAGCAATTTCATTTGTTATTTGATTAGCTCCGCCTATGTGTCCACTTAAAAGACTAATCACATACTTTGCCTGGGCATCAATAACGATTACTGCTGGGTCCTTAGTCTTATCCTTAACCCAAGGCCCAATGGCTCTTACTGCAATCCCTGTAGAGGATACAAAGATAATTGTCTTGTGCTTTTCCATTGCCTCTTGTGTGACTTTTTGCAAAGAATCTTTTACAACCGCTTCACGGGTTATTATTTCTAACTCTCCAAAAACGTCTTTTAATGTTTCCCCGATTTTATTTCCTTTTTGGGTTGCACTAATTAAGATCATTTTTATCTTTGCCCTGTCTAAACATATGAGTGAATCCTGGGTCATATAACAGACTTTTTTCATAAGGGGAGTCTAAAAAGCCACCTACTAAAATCTGAGCACATTTTGTAATCTTAGCTTCTTTTACTTTGGCTGAAATATCATCCAGTGTTCCCCGAATGACCCTCTCATCTTCCCATGTGGCTCTTTCAACAACTGCAATAGGCATGTTTTTTCCGTACCCTTTTCTGAGCTTCTCCACTACTTTATCAATCATGCCAATCGATAAAAAGATAGCCATGGAAGCGCCTATGCGGGCTAAAACTTCTAGATCTTCCGTTTCTGGCACTGGGGTTCTACCTTCCACCCTTGTTAAGATAACAGTTTGGGTAACACCTGGTAATGTTAATTCTGCTGGAATCCTTGAAGCTGCTGCCGTAAAAGAACTTACGCCAGGGATTAACTCGTAAGGGATGTCAAGTTTATTTAGCTCTGCCATTTGTTCTTGGATGGCACCGTAAATTGCTGGGTCACCTGTGTGAAGTCTGACGATGATTTTTTCTTCACTGTGATGCTTCTTAATCATTTCAATAACCTCATCTAAGGTCATACTTGCTGAGTTATATATTTCTATTCCTGGTTTGCAAAATTCCATATGCTTACTATTGACTAAGGAACCAGCGTATATAACTAGGTCTGCTTGTTTTATTAGTTCCCTACCTTTTACTGTAATTAAATCCACATCTCCAGGTCCTGCTCCGATGAAATATACCATATACTTCCTCCTAATTGGGGACAGTCCCCATTATTTTACTTGCAATGATTAGGGCCATATATTCCCTGTTATTTTTAATTGCTTCTTTATCTGTTAAGACTTCTTGTCCTTCTCTACCCGCTCTTTTTATATACGTGTATGTGTATCCTTTGCTTTCTAGGTGATCTATTATTTTTTCTTCTTGTTTATACACCTTCATAATAACAATATAAGGTTGCTCTTCTACTTCCTCTATTTTGTTCCCTGGCAAGATTAAAAGATTTTCATCTCCTATAACCAGAGGCACTCCTGCAATACTTGCACTGGCACAAAATGATGTAATGCCTGGCACTGTTTCAATGTCATAGCCTTCTCCTCTAAAGTGTTCTAAAAGATAAATATAGGTGCTATAGACAAATGGATCTCCAATTGTTAAAAATGCCACTGTTTTGCCTTCTAATAAATAAGATTCTACTATTTGGTATGCCGCGTATATTTTATCTTCCCTGTCAGCAGTTCCCATCGGAAAGTGGAGTATTTGAGTTTCTGTGCTTTCTAGTATGTAGCCTTTGGTTATATCCAGGGCAATACTTTCCCCGCCCGCCATAGCGCTTGGTGCAATGACCACATCACAACTTTGGATGATTCGTACTGCTTTCATTGTTAAGAGCTCTGGATCACCCGGCCCTACGCCTATGCCATATAATTTTCCCTTCATTCTTGCGTCTCCTTTGTTCCCCATAATATGAAAATAGGATTTTGTGCTAGTAACATCAATGATTTACCTTTTGTTTGACTGACTTGTATTTGCGTGCAGTCCATTGTATATCCTAATTCCCTTAAGGTTTTATTAGCTTTATATAAGTTTTCTATTGTAATAAAGGTAAGCACCATGTTTCCATTTTCTTTTAGTTTTTTTGTGTAGATATGTAGAATTTCTTCCATATTTCCGCCACTACCACCTACAAAAATCGTATCAAACATATCTGTTATTTGGCTCTCCACCTCAAGTGCTTCGCCTTCTACCACTCTTAAGTTGTCTGCCCTAAACCTTTCTTTGTTTTTATAAAGGACTTCTAGTGCCTCTGGGTCTTTTTCAATCGTAACCACCTTTTCTGATAGTTGACTCACCTGAATACTGACACTGCCTGTTCCGCCACCAATATCTAAGACTATATCAGTGGGTTTTAGGGCCATTTTAGAAATAGCAAGAATACGGATTTCTTCTTTTGTCATAGGGCAATTGCCACGAATAAACTCATTATCTTTAATAAATCTCATAGCTCATCACTTGCTTTCTTAATTTTTATTATTTTTATAATTTATGCTCTACCACTACCACTGATAAGTCACACCATGATTGGTTGTGTAATTCTGCTGGATTCCCTTGGCTAATCTTCTCATCCTCATAAGAAAGATTCTCACCTACATATACTATGTAATTTCCCTTCATCTCTAAAAGCCTTTTACATATATAGGCCGGGTTTTGAACTTTATCCGTTAGCCACACAGAAGTGGTATACTCTCTAACAATTTTATCAAAATCAGCTTCTCTACCATGAAGACTTCCAACATAAGCGCTTTGCCAACTTTTTTGTAGTTGACTCATTAAATACTGAAAAGAACTAATCCCTGGTACCACTGCAAGGTTTCTCATTTGTTTTATATTCTTTTTCAAATAGTCTAAAATTCCGTAAAAACATGGATCTCCTGAAGCAATAACCCCTAGTGTCTTGTTTGGGTTGTCTTGAATATACTGAAGTAACTCTTTAAGGGATTCCACCACGACTTTAGGTGCTCTTATATACTCAACTGATTCTATGGCCCTTTTAAATCCTATAATAGTATCTGTGGCTTCCATTTCCTTAATTGCCATAGGGAGGATATAATCTGGCGAGCCTGGCCCAATGCCAATTATTTTAATTGCCATGACTATCTTCATCTCCTTTAAGCGTACTGTATAACAGTTTCATCTCACTACTTCCATGAAACATAACAACCTCTACAGGAATCTCATTATAAATATGGGTTTCCATTGCTTTTTTTACTTTATATACAATCCGTTTATAAAGATCTGGGTACCTGTCCCCTATAACCTTTATTGATGCCTCTGTTGTAATTTGCTCATTAATCTCTTGAACTAAATCTCTAGGAGCACCCATTAAGGCTAGTTCTAAGGCTAAAACTTCCTGGCGTATACCACAGACTTTACTATGGGTATTCATACAGCTAGCTGCTATTTTGCATACTTTCCCTATATGGCCTACAAGCGTGATTTTATCTATATCCTTATTCATGACGCACCCTAGAGCATGGCCTACATAATTAGAAATCATAATGGCTGCCTCTATGGGAATATCATTGATTTGGCAAAACTTCTCACCCATATTGCCAAATACAAATACCAGTTCCTTATGGCCCTGGGCAATCTTTTGTCTTATTTCTAAAGTAATGCTTTCTGTTAAAGCATCTTCTGACATAGGCTTTACAATACCTGATGTTCCAAGAATTGAAATACCACCAATAATATTGAGCCGAGGGTTAAAGGTTTTAAGAGCTACTTTTTCTCCCTCAGGAACAAAAATGGTAATTTCAACCCCCGCACCTTCTGGAAGGACCTTCATAACTTCTTTGTGTATCATTTCTCTTGGCACAGGGTTAATCGCTGGGTCTCCTTTTGGGACGTACAAGCCTTCACTCATAACAACCCCTACACCCTTACCACCTTTTAACACATATCCTTTTTCAATCTTCCTAGCTCTTGCCCAGATTTCTATACCGTGAGTAACATCGGGGTCATCCCCACCGTCTTTTATAACTGCGCACTCCACATATTCGAATGCTTCATCTTGGGGAGACTTTCTTGTCTGATCTATTTTAATATCCAAATCAATTCCTGCTGGGGTATCAATATGGATAAACTCTGACTCTATGCCTCTATACAAACAAAGTGTGGCTGCTTTTGCAGCAGCTGCGGCGCTTGAACCTGTTGTATAGCCACATCTTAGCTTTTTCCCATTTGTTTCTATATACACCTTGCGCCTCCTTTATTTTTGTGTTATTCCCGGTTTGTCACCATGTAAAGAAGTGCATTTACAATAGCTGCCGATACATTACTGCCACCTTTTCTACCTCGAATGGTAATCATAGGAACCGAAAGTTTTTCCACTTCTTCTTTAGATTCTGCTGCGCCTACAAATCCTACTGGGGCACCTACAATAAATTTTGGATTGGCTACTCCTTGCTCTGTAAGCTCTTTTAAAGTATACAAAGCCGTAGGTGCATTCCCAAATACAAAAAAATCAAAGCCTTCTGCTACTGCTTTCTCTACTCCTACAATAGAGCGGGTAATATTTCTTTCTTTTGCTTCTTTTCGAACCCCATCATCGTTAACGTAGCAAGCTATTTCACACCCTAGTTTCCCAAGTGCTATTTTATTAATACCCGATAGGGCCATATTAGTATCTGTGTATATCTTAGCCCCTTTTTGAAGTACTTTCATTGCACTTTCAATAGCAGTGGGAGAAATATATATAATGTTACCATAATCAAAATCTGCTGTTGTATGAATAACCCTTTTTACCACTTGAAGTTCATCTTGGGTAAAGTTATGGGGTCCCATTTCTTCTTCTATTATTTCAAAACTTCTATTTTCAATGGCCATAGGCACTTTTATATATCCCATTTTAGTCTCCTTTTTCTATCTGACATATGCTTTTTAGTAATTCCATATTTCCAAAAAAATGAATCTGTGCATAGGTTCCTACTGTATTGTTTTTTTGATAACCACACTGCCATGTTTTCTGACTCCCGTCTGGTTGGTCTTTGCTAATGCAGTAGATTGGCTTCTCTTTAAGTCTTACATAGGACCGATGAAATTCCTGAGAGTTAATTTTAAGCCCCTTAGGTATCATGGAATTCTCCTTGCAAACCACCAAGTTAGCATAGCCAAAGTTTTGTAGCTTGGTAGACATATAATATTGTCCCTCAAAAAATCCAACCAGGGGATTTTCTTTTGTTCCCTCTGTTAAGTAAAGCATTCCGCTGGACTCTGCGTAGCACCTTAACCCATTATCTAATTGATCTTTTATATCTTTTAATAAAGATTTATTTTGGCTTAATTTCTTAGAAAATATTTCAAGATATCCCCCGCCAATATAAAGAACATCTAGATTCTTAGGTAACTTTTTATCCTTTAACGGGCTAAAGTACACTACTTTTCCTGTTTGTTCTAATAGCTCAAGATTTTCTTTAAAGTAAAAATTAAAAGCGTTATCTCGGGCGACTCCAATTTTTATATCTTTCTTTTCAACTTTAAAGTCATCTTTATAATGTGGCGCTTCTCCCATTGCTTCTACTAAACCAGGGACATCTATATATTTTTCTATTAAAAGGCTTAGGTAATCTATTCTCTCTACCAGATTTGCTATTTCTGTATTTATGATTAGTCCCAAACTCCTACTTTCAATCTCCACTTCAGGGTCCGTCGGTAAGTAGCCAAATACCTTTAGGTTACAGTATTTCTCAATTCCTACTTTCAGTCTCTCATAATAACTTTCCGAAATATTATTTAAAACAACACCTACAATATTATTGTTTTCGTATGAAAGAATCCCTTTGATCTGGGCAAATAATGTTGCCATTTGAGCTTTAGGTGATAGGACTAGAACTACCGGTAAACCAATAAGATTGGCAACGTGAGCTGTTGAGCAGTGAGTTTCCAACCCTATTCCATCATAAAATCCCATGACACCTTCTACAATGGCAATATCTCCTTTTCCTCTTGAAAAGCTTGCTTGAACCCCCTCTTCACCCATTAAGTGAATATCTAAGTTTCTTGAATCTTGTCCACTTATAAAGGTATGAAAGCCGGTGTCTATATAGTCAGGGCCAACTTTATAGCCTTGAACCTTATAATTCCTATTTGTTAGAGCCTTAATAAGACCCATGGTAATGGTTGTTTTCCCACCACCACTTTTATCGGAGGCAATCACAAGCCCTGTCATACTAATATCCTCTTTATTTTTCTTGAGACGCCGATTTTATCGTAAGTACCTTTTATGGCATCTTCTACATGCTGCACATAAATATCTTGAAAGGTACCAATCTCACCTAGGCTTCTCATATCCGCTTCTGATTGTATGCCTTGCCTAGCTAGTTGATTTTGCCACGAATCTTCATCATGCCCAACCATATCATTACGGGCATGGTCCCCCGAAACAAGCATTAAAGGTTTAAGTGTCACTTGATTTACTTCATCTTGAATAAGTTTATCAATAATCACGGGAATCTCAGGGTATCCTTCTACATTCCCAATATAGACATTACCATAGCCTTTATCTCCCAAAACTTGTTGCAAACAAGCGTAGCATGCATTTGCATGATGAGCTGTTCCATGTCCCATTAAAACGAACTTGTCCTCTTTGTTTAAGTGTTCTTCTATGGCCTCTACAAAAATTTCGTAATCATCTGGGGCATTTTCTCCCCCCTTAAAAAACAAAGCTGGTCTTCCAAGGCTAAGTTTTTTGAAAAACCTTTTGTGCCTAAATCTTGAAACAACCGCTTTAATATAGTCATATTCAAGTCCTGGAATAATGTGAAGGGGCTGGACTATAACTTCATCATAGTTTTCATCCATTAATTTTTGCAAAGCTTCTTCGGGCGTATCGATATGAATATTATCTCTCTTTTTTAATCTGTTAATAATGATATGAGCCGTATAGGCCCTTCTAACTTCATATTCTGGGAAATTAGCTCTTATTTTATCTTCTACAACATCAATGGTTTTTTTACGTGTATCTGCAAAGGTTGTTCCAAAGCTTACAACAAGAATTACCTTTTTCATTGTGTCCTCCTTAAATTCTTTAGTCTTATTTATTTTCTTTTTTTTAGCCTTGAAATGTCCTTACTCTTTCTAAAAAGCTTTCTATATGCTCTTTTGTATGGGTCACGTTAATAAATAATGCTTCAAATTGTGATGGTGAAATATAAAATCCGCCATTAATCATATGGGCAAAAAATCTTGCGTATCTTTCTGTATCGCTTGTCTTGACATGATCATATGTCTGAACTTCTGAAAGGTCTGTAAAAAACATGGTCATCATAGAACCCTGACGATTAATCACAAGTGGTATCTCTTTTTCTTTTGCTATTACTTGCATGCCATTTGCTAGCATGGCTGCTATTTCTTCTAAATAATCATAATACCCAGGATTACTATATAATTTTCTAAGACTTGCAAGGCCTGCTGCCATAACAATTGGATTTCCTGACATGGTTCCTGCTTGGTATACTGGGCCTACTGGTGATAGATATTCCATAATTTCACGTCTACCACCAAAGGCGCCGCACGGAAGGCCTCCGCCCATAATTTTAGCAAAGGTAATTAAATCTGGTTTTATATCATATATATTTTGAGCACCTTTGTAATCCACTCTAAACCCCGTCATAACTTCATCAAATATTAAGAGTGCTCCTTCTTTTGTACATAGGGCTCTTAAATCAGTCATAAATTCCTGAGTCGCTGGAATCACCCCCATATTACCTGCTATTGGCTCAATAATAATGGCAGCTATTTCCCCTTTATGCTCTTCAAATAAATCTTTAACGCTTTTAATATGATTATAACTTGCAATTAATGTATTTTTTATACTATCTTGGGGAACTCCTGGTGAACCCGGAATGTTTTGTGTTAAAACTCCTGATCCTGCCTCAACTAAAAAACCATCATAATGACCATGATAACATCCTGCAAATTTAATAATCTTATCCCTCCCCTTATAGCCTCTAGCTAGCTTCACTGCACTCATAGTTGCCTCTGTTCCAGAGTTAACCATTCGTACCATCTCTACATTAGGCACTGTGGTACATATAAGTTTGGCAAGTTCTAACTCTAAATGAGTGGGTGCTCCAAAGGCAATGGCATCTTCACAGGTTCCTTTAATAGCATTAACTACATCAGAGTCATTATGTCCCAAAATCATAGGCCCCCAAGCTCCTACAAAATCAATATATTTATTGCCTTCCTCATCGGTAATAATAGCCCCCTTACCTTTTTTAATAATAGGTGGAAACATATTCACAGCTTTAAAAGCTCTAACCGGGCTGTTAACTCCCCCTGGTATATACTGTTGTGATTCTATAAATATAGACTCATTTCTCATGGTATTCCTATCTCCTTTTTAGATTTTATTTTCGCCTGCTAGTTCCAGTAATTTCTTTATCATTGCCTGTGAACTATATTCCCCGCACACATAAGGATTTATGTCGTGTAACCGCATTTCTTTTTCTGTAATAGGCCCAATAGCAACTACAATCTTTTCTTTTATTTTATTAAGACCAATAATCTCTACTGTATTTTTAAAGGTGGAGGGAGATGTAAATAATACAATATCTGCATTATCAAAGTCTTCTCTTGCAACTCCCATTTCTGGGCTATAAATATCCACCCGGTCTACAATAGCACCACATTTCTCTAGATTAACCGTTAGATAATCTCTTGCCTGAGAAGACGTTGGCAATAGTATCTTATCTCCTTTTTGAACATAGTCTTGAAGTTCAATAAATAAATCTTCTGCCACAAACTCTTTAGCTAATATAGAAGTAACAATCCCGTATTTTCTTATAGCTTTTAGGGTAGCTGGCCCAATAGCCGCAAACTTCCCTTTGATTGTTCTTACATCTATTTCATTTTCTATTAAATAGTCAAAAAATATTTCCACTCCGTTTACAGATGTAAAGACTACAAAATCATATTCTCCAAATTCATCTTTATAAGGGGTTAGCTTTTCTTTGGCTTCTTTTATTTCTATTGGGTTAATTTGTGTTACTTCAGCTCCTAAGTCTAATAATTGTTTTCTAAGAGGGTCTGATTGTTTTTTAGTCCTGGTAATACATATATTTCTACCAAATAGTGGTTTGTTTTCATACCAACCCAGTTCATTACTAAAGTTTATGACCTCTCCGACAACTATAATGCACGGAGATGTAAATCCTCGTTTTTGCACTTCATTGGAAATGCTCTTTAAAGTGCCAATGGCTTTTTGTTGTTTTGATGTGGTTCCCTGCATAATAACCGCACAAGGCATATCTTCTTTTTTCCCATTGCTTATAAGTTGTTCAACAATGTTATCTAGATTTCCAAGGCCCATTAAAAACACAAGGGTTCCTTCTAATTTTCCCACCGCTTCCCAATTTATATTCAGTTTATCCACACTCATTCCAGTAAAAACATGAAAGCTTTGAGCAATTCCCCTATGTGTAATAGGAATTCCTGCGTAATTTAAAACGGCAATGGCAGAAGTTACACCTGGAATCACTTCAAAAGGAATTCCTTCCTCATGAAGCCTTAGGGCCTCTTCTCCCCCCCTCCCAAAAACATAAGGGTCTCCCCCCTTAATTCTTCCAACTATATGCCCTTGTTGGGCTAATTGTACTAATAAATCATTGATCTCTTCTTGGGTTTTAGAGTGAGCCCCTGGCTCTTTACCGCAATAGTATATCTCACATGAATCATTTAAATACTTTAGGTATTTCTCTCCTGCTAACCGATCGTACATAACAGCCGTACATTTTCCTAAAACTTCTGCCGCTTTAAGTGTAAGAAGTGTTTCATCACCAGGGCCACCACCAATTAAATATACTTTCCCCATTTTGCCAGCTCCTTTTGGGGACGGTTAACAACTATACATAAACGCAATAGACTATTTATATTTGTTAACCGTCCCCCTGTTTTTGTTAACCGTCCCTATTTCAAAAAAACTCCACCTTTATTGGTACAAAGGTAGAGTTTAATAACAAAATTAAGTGTGCTTTTTAAAGCCACTATTTTATGATGTCTATCTATCTTCCACCCGAAGCATTAGTTCGTTAATTAGGCAGGTTTCCTGACTCACGGATCATTCTTATCTAACCTTCCCAGTTTCCTAGTGGATTTAGACTCGTCCTCGTTACAGTAGCGGGGGCTGTAGTGGATTTTAACCACTTTCCCTATTATCTTTACAACGTAAAGCACCTAATTAAATCTATTTAGTTTTAAGTTTTATATCATTATATTATATCATAATAAAATTACCTATGATACTTTTATACCACAAGATGTTCATTTAACCATCTTAGCCGTTCTATAATCCCTAGCTTTTGAGTACATAAGGTCTCACATAACCCACATTCTATGCAATCTGCAGGCATTGGCTCTTTACCAGGTTTAATCTCACCATATTTTAACGACTCTCCGTACTTTTTCTTTGCCTCTTCTTCCCCTTTAAGGACATAAAGATTATATAATTCCATAAACTTCGGAATATTAATATCTTGCGGGCAGTGCATACAATACTGGCATGATGTGCAAAGCTGGTTCATATCGTTTCTTAACTTAGACTTAATTTCTATTATTTTTTCCTCACTAAGAATCTCTAAGTTTTTCACCGCTTCAACGTTATGATTGACTTCATCTATACTGCTCATACCTGATAAGGCTACGGTTATTCCTGCGTGGGAAGCATTGAATCTTAGAGCTGCTTGAACAACACTTTCTTCTGGTCGTTCTTTTATAAAAGAAAAATACTCCTTATTTTGCGGAATAATCCCACCACCTAGTGGATTCATTGTAACGACTCCAAGCCCCGCCTCATAAGCTGCTTGTACCCCTTCTTGGCGATATGGGAAATTCAATATATTATACCCTAAAGTGATACCTTCAAAATAGCCGTCTTTTGCTATGGTTGCTATCTCTTTTCCTGTTGCATGAGTAGATATCACAATATGATCAATCAGTCCTTCTTCTTTTGCTTTTAAGGCACCCCAATATGGTCCCCCTTTTGCAATGACTCTATGATAATGATCCATATCCATAATGCACCACATATGGTGAAAATTAATCTTTTCTACACCCATACGTTTAAGAGACTTCTCAATACGTCTACGCACCGAATCCGCGTCAGGATCAGCTCCTATAGAACTTTTAGTGGATACATAATATGGATTAGGCATGTTTTTAAAAGCCTCTCCAAAAATGTCTTCGCTACGATCTTCACAATACTCTGGTGCTGTATCAAAATAGTTAATACCCATACGACTTGCATGACGTACAATTTCCGCTCCTTCTTCTATAGAACATTTTTGATCAAAGCGCATTCCTCCAAAACCTATTGCTGATACTTTTTTGCCTGTTTTCCCATATTCTTTATAAATCATAACGTGCCTCTCCTCACTTTTATCTTATTTTAAGATATGTATTTTATATTAATAAATAAATGGTACCGCTTAATAATACCTAGTTACGGTACCTTTCATACTAGACTACTATTTCTTTTCTATTGCAATAACTTCTATCTTAACATTCTATCTTAACCTTCTATTGCAATAACTTCTATCTCAAGCTTTGCATCTTTAGGCAATCTAGCCACCTCTACTGCGCTTCTTGCTGGATAGTCATTTATAAAATACTCTTTATAAATATCATTAACTGGCACAAAATCATTCATGTCTGATAAAAATACTAATGTTTTTACAACATTATCCATACTTGTCCCTGCTGCTTCTAAAACAGCTTTTAGGTTTTTAAATACTAAATGAGCCTGTGACGCTAAGTCCTCTGGCATTTCTCCTGTTTCCGGATTGATCCCTAATTGACCTGATGTATATACCATTCCATTTACTTTTATTGCTTGTGAATAAGGTCCAAGTGCTCCTGGTGCCTTGTCTGTTTTAATAACGATTTTCTCCATTATTGTCCTCCTTAAGTCTTTTATAAACTATCCCTCTTAGTTTACCCTAAAAATCCCCTAACAACAATGTTATTGGGGATTTTTAGATTCTTATTAACCTGACTAAGGCCAATGATATTAAAATTGCGCCACTAACCCATGACATATTTATCTTTATCTTCCGGGCAAGTCTTTGCCCTAGCCAAACACCCATCCATACAGCTACCATATGAAATACTAAGGAAAATAATAAAATCTGGGTATAGTTAATGTTTCCCAAGGCACTTCCAAATCCTGCAGCCAAGCCATCCATGGAAAGGGCAACCGCGAGTGCCAGTGCTTCCTTGGCACTTAGGCGCCTTGATCTATCAAAATCTGCTTTTGTTTCATCCACATAAATTTCTAGTACAAACCTAAAATCAAAAAGCTGAAAGTCTACTTTTTTATCTTTGATTAAATATCGTTCAATCAGACTTTTAAATAATCCTTCAAATAATTGATATATCCCCAGTCCTAGCAAAATAAGAATACCTATAAAACCTACAATGTTACCTGGAATCACTTCTCTCACGATGGATCCAAAGTAAAGGGATATGCCAAGTAGTAGCGTACATACAATATTAATCGTTGCCATTGACAAAAAAGGTATTTTAATTTTATTCGTTCCATAGGCAATGCTAGCTACAAAAGCATCCATGGATAATGCTGTTACTAGCAATATGGCTTCTAACATCAAATCACCCCTAAAATACTTTTTGATTCAGTATATTAGGGGTGACGACATATTGTGCCTATATTATTGATAAAAATTCCTCTTCACTAATGATTGGAATGTCTAACTCTTTTGCTTTTTTATTTTTTCCAGATGAAGAGTGAACATCATTATTGATTAAATAATCTGTTTTGCTACTGACAGAGCCTACTACTTTCCCACCTAGTTCCTCAATCTTCTGACCTAGCTCTTTTCGGTTTTTAAAATGATTGACCTGCCCAGTGATTACAAATACTTTATTTGCTATGGGTGATTCTTCTATGTTGTGTATTTCTGGTATGATAAAGTCGATTTCTTGCATTAATCTATTGATAAGACTTTTGTTTTCATCTAATTTAAAATAAGAGTTTATACTATGAGCTATCATAGCCCCTACGCCTTCTATAGACATAAGCTCTTCTTCAGTTGCTTCCATTAATTTTTCTATATCATATTGAAAATAATGACAAATGAGTTTTGCATTGTTAATACCTATTTGCTCTATTCCAAGAGCATAAATAAAATTGGGCAACCCTATCTTTCTAGAGTGCTCTACAGCCTTTATAATCTTATCGTAGGATTTTTGTCCAAAGCCCTCTAAGGTCTTGATGGCTTCCTCGTGCTGATTTAAATGGTATAAATCAACAAACTCATGAATAAACTTATTCTCGATAAATTTCTCAATACTTGCTTCTGAAAACCCTTGTATATTCATGGCATCTCGTCCAACAAAGTGAACAAAAGCCTTGACCCGTTTAGCCTCACAATTAGGGTTTGTACAATATAATGCTTTTGCATCCTTAATCATTTGAATGCGGGTTTCTCCTGCACAAACAGGGCAGTGACTTGGAATTTTTATTGTGTTGCTTTTTGTTATATTTTCAGCAATTTGTGGAATAATCATATTTGCTTTATAGACTTTAATAATATCTCCAACGCCTAAGGCTAACTCTTGGAGAATACTAACATTATGGACACTTGCACGCTCAACCGTTGTGCCTTCTAACTCTACGGGCTCAAATATGGCAACCGGATTAATAGAACCTGTCCTAGATGTATTCCATTCTATTGCAACTAGTTTAGTTTCTTGAATTTCGTCTTTCCATTTAAAAGCAATAGAGTCCCGTGGAAATTTAGCCGTAACACCTAGAGCATCAGAATGCGATATACTATCTAAGGTTAAGACTAAACCATCTGATCCAAAATCTCTTTTTCTAATATACTCACCAAACCATTGGACTGATTCTGGAATCGTTTGGGCTGTTACCATTTTATATTCGACCACTTCAAATCCTTGATCATCAAGCCACTGTAGTTGCTCTTCTTTAGAGTCTGTTAAAGGGCCACCGCCTACAATGGTAAATGCATAAAAGTGTATATTCCTTCTTGATGTAACTTGTGAATCTAGTTGCCTGACACTCCCGCTGCATAAATTTCTTGGATTTTTATACTTTTCTTCATCTGGAAGATGTTCATTAATTCTCTCAAACTCTGAGTAAGTAATGATAGCTTCTCCCCTAACAGTTAGTTCTCTTTTATCATTAATCTTTAGAGGAAGATTTGCAAATGTTTTTGCATTAGAGGTAATATCCTCACCGATTTCTCCGTTCCCTCTTGTAATGGCTTGTACAAGTTCTCCGTTATTATAGGTAATGACGATTGTTAGTCCATCTAATTTCCAAGATAACATCCCTTTTTCTTCACCTATAAAACTGACAAGCCTACTTACTTCTTTGGTCTTATCTAAAGATAGTATATTTTGATTATGCCTAACCTTAGGTAAATTACTGAGTACCTCGTAGCCAACTTTATGAGTAACACTATTGGCAAGTACCATACCTGTTTCTTTTTCAAGTTGTAAAAGCTCATCATAAAGCTTATCATATTCTTTGTTACTGATAATCTCTCTATCTTCTTGTTCATATATACGTGCAGCGTCTGCTAGTAAAGGTACTAGCTCTTGAATTCGCTTTATATGGTGTCCCCGCATAATCTAGCCTCTTTCTTTAGCAAAACATACGTCAGGGATGTATTGCTAATATTTAAAAATATTTGGCTTTAACATCTTCTAAAAATCGCTTCTTAAGTAATGTCATGCTATCATATTCTTCTTGTGAAATATCCCCTTTACCAAGGAGTGTGTCCGCTAATCCTACAAACTGCTCAGTAACTGCAACTAAAGCTTCTACTTCAGTTAGATCTATCCCATCCACGTCAAATTTAAGCACACTTTCACGTCCTATCCTATAATTATTGGGTATAATAAATCTGTATCTTTTTTAAGCCTCTTAAGATGATTAATTTATGATAATTATTTAGATATTGTATCACTTAAATTGATATTATCACTTCTTCCATATTATTACAAGTCTTTTTTAGATAATTCTATTAACTTTTTGATTTTCTTTCTATTTTATGACTTTTAACCGGGCAAACTTAGTACTTAAGGTCTTTATTTCGTCATTATCAAACTGAATTGTTGCAAAGAAATCATTGTTTTTCTCTTCCAGTTCCTTAATAACACCCATTCCAAATTTCATATGGGAAACCTTGTCGTTTACTTGGTAGCTAGTATCTACTGTCTTTGGAATATTATCAATTAGTGTAGACTTTTTACTTCGCTGATTAAACTGACTATAGTCTTGAGTTTTCTTCTTAACTTCTTGATTTTTAAGTTCTTCTGGAAGTTCCTGCAAAAACCGTGACCCCGCTGCATACTGTACCCTTCCATAAGTTCTTCTACATTCTGCATGAAGTAAATAGAGCTGTTCTCTAGCTCTTGTAATTCCTACATAGCATAGTCTTCTTTCTTCTTCAAGCCCATCTTCACCCTCATTCACACTCATAGAACTTGGGAATAAGCCTTCTTCCAGCCCCGGCATAAATACAACTGGGAATTCTAGCCCTTTTGCACTGTGAAGGGTCATTAGGACAATCGAATTACTATTTTCATCATAATTATCGATATCTGCTACTAAGGTTACCTCTTCTAAAAACTCAGATAGATTAGGTTCTTCCGTCGTACTTGTATAATTAGCCACTTTAGAGATAAGCTCTCCAATATTGCTTATTCTGTCTTCTGCATCTTCTGCGTATTGCTGCTTAATATAGTCATAGTAACTAATCGTATCAATAATATCTTCTAATAATTCTTTAATCCCCACCATAGGCACAAGGGTTCTAAATCGGTCCATCATAGTAATAAACTGAACAACCTTCGTTGCTGGTGCATTACCCACCACGCCTAATTCTTTAGAATTTCTGGCAGTTTCGTAAAAACCGATTCCTTGCTCAAGCCCATACTGAGCAATCCTATCAACCGTTGCGGCCCCAATGCCTCTTCTAGGGACATTAATAACCCTCTGCACAGCTATGTCATCTTCTATATTAGAAACGACTCTTAAATAGGCTAAAAGATCTTTTATTTCTTTACGCTCGTAGAACCTAGTACCGCCTAATAGCCTATAAGGAATAGAGTTTGAAACCATTTTTTCCTCTAGCACCCTTGATTGGGCATTGGTTCTATATAAAACTGCAAAATCACTAAACTGCCTTTCCCTAGCCATTACTTCTTTTCTGATGGTATTTGCAATAAACTCAGCTTCTTTATATTCATTAGCCACTTTAATAACATCAATGGCATTTCCTTTGTCATTTTCAGTCCAAAGCTTTTTGATTTTTCGCCCTGTATTAAGTGAAACAACTGCGTTAGCTGCATCTAATATAGTCCCTGTAGACCTATAGTTTTGCTCTAGTTTAATTGACTTAGCGCCTTTAAAATCTCTTTCAAAGTCTAAAATGTTTCTTATGTTAGCGCCTCTCCATCCATAAATAGATTGATCATCATCCCCTACAACACATAGGTTTTGAATGTTCCCTGCAAGAAGGCGAACCATATGATACTGAACTGTATTTGTATCTTGATACTCATCCACATGTATATACTTAAACTTTTCTTGGTAATACTTAAGAACTTCTGGATGATTGGTCAAAAGCTCATATACTTTCATTAATAAATCATCAAAATCCAACGCATTATTTTCTTTTAATTGCTGCTGGTACATTGTATAGATTTTTGCTATTCTTGCTAGCCTAAAATCAGCCCCTGCTATTTTAGTAAATGCTTCTGGGGATCTTGCCTCATTTTTTTGCGCGCTAATTTCACCTAGCACTGCTCCTGCTGGGAATGTTTTTTCGTTATAGTCAAGATTCTTTACAATTTGTTTAATTAAAGATTTTTGATCCGATGTATCATATATGGTAAACCATTTACCATAGCCTAATAAGTGAATGTCCTTACGTAGTATGCGTACACACATAGAGTGAAAAGTACTGACCCACATACTTTGTGTGGCTGCTTCTCCGACTAGTTTTTCAATTCTTTCTTTCATCTCTTTGGCTGCTTTATTGGTAAATGTAATGGCCAGTATATGCCATGGGTCTACCTTTTTATCTTTTACTAAATGTGCTATTCGATGAGTGAGCACCCTTGTCTTTCCAGAACCAGCCCCTGCTAAAATAAGCAATGGCCCTTCTGTATATAATACTGCCTCTTTTTGCATTTGATTTAATCCTGTGGTTATACTCATAGATAGCCTCCTATTTCCCCTCATTACCATACATATTTTTTCAAAAAAGAAACTGTTTTATTTCACTGTTCCCTTTTCATCTTCTCGCAATCGCTCTAAGATATTTGTGTAACCATCCGTTCCATAACTAAGGGCTCTATTGACCCTACTAATCGTAGCCGCTGAGGCACCTGTTTGCTCCGTAATATCTGTATACTTACTCTTTCTCTGAAGCATCTTGGCAACTTCTAGTCTTTGGGCTAATGATTTTATTTCATTAACCGTGCATACATCTTCAAAAAACGCATAACATTCTTCTATACTTTCTAAAAGCAATATGGCTTTAAATAACTGGTCTATTAGATCATCTTTAATTTTAGGGTTAACGTTGGCAGTCATCTACATTCTCCTTTTTTCAATAAAATTCATAAGTCGATCTTTATTTTGATTCATAATCAAGTGCTCTGGAAAATTAACTTCTTCAAGTAATTCTATAGACTCTGCAAGTCCCCCTACATCTTCATGAAAATGAGCATCACTGGCTACTACTATGGGATTTTCATACTTAATACACAGCTTCAAGATTTCAACTAAGTTCTCCCTCACACCCTCACGAATACTTGTAGGTCTTAATGATGCATTATTAACTTCAAGTAATACCTTATGTGCTTTGGCATGTTTAACAATTGTTTCAAAATCCATTGGGTAACGATTATCCCCCGGGTGTCCAATAATATCAACATTAGGATTTTCAATAGTTTTCATTAGAGTTTTTGTAATAACCTCTTTATCTGCAAAAGGAATACAGGGTGGATGCAAGCTTGCTACTACTATATCTAGGCTTTCCAACACATCTGCCTCCATATCCACATTCCCATGGTAGTCTATAATATTGACTTCTACTCCCTTAAATATTCTTACCCCACGAATATAATCTGGCAGCACCCTTATATTGCCAAAATAAAATGGGTGAGCCCCTCCTGGCAGTCCTTCTGTATGGTCTGTAATCGCCACAGCCTCAAGATTTTGGCTTTTGGCAAACTTTGCAATTTCATCTATTGTACTATAAGCATGTCCACTAGAAATTGTATGAACATGTGTATCGACTAATATTTTCATTTTTGTCCTCCTTCATTATATACTCTTCATTACATATTCTCTATTCTACAACCTCTTGCCCTATGATTCAAGTAAACCTTGCTATACTTCCTAATGCCTTTTCTAAAAAAATAATGTTAGGGTTGCCAAAGACTGTTTGTATAGTTCATAATAGATAGTGTACACTACACGCTAGTGATATTATTTTAGGAGGTACCTTTTTATGTATGATGAAATTTCAAAGCTTATTCAGGATAATAAGCTTATCGATGCACGTGAAGTATTAGTAAAGATGAACGTTGTAGATATTGCTCAGTTTTTTGAAGATATCTTCGAACAGGAAAATGAAGATCATTTTATTGTTCTTTTTCGTATACTACCTAAAGATATTGCAGCTATTGTATTTTCTTATCTCTCCGCTGAGGGTAAGGCCCATATTATACAGTCTGTAACTGATAAAGAAATAACCTATATAATTGACGAATTATACTTAGATGACATGGTAGATATTATGGAGGAATTCCCTGCAAATATTGTTAAGCGTCTTGTTACGAATACAGATGAGGCTAAACGCAAGCTTATTAATCAGTTCTTACGATACCCAGAAGATTCTGCTGGTAGTATTATGACCATTGAGTACGTCGCCTTAAAAAAAGAAATGAATGTAGCTGAGGCAATCGCTCTTATAAAGAAAGTCGGGGTTGATAAAGAAACCATTAACACCTGTTATGTTATGTCATCTAACCGCATGCTAGAAGGTGTTGTATCCATTCGAAAGCTCATTTTAAGTGACAGTGATGTCTTGATCAAAGATATTATGGATACTTCAATTATTAGCGCCCAAACCTTAGATGACCAAGAAACTGTTGCTGATATATTTAAAAAATATGATTTCCTAGCACTTCCTGTTGTGGATACTGAAAATCGTCTTGTAGGGATTATTACTATTGATGATATTGTTGACATAATTGAAGAAGAAAATACAGAAGACTTTGAAATAATGGGTGGTATGCAACCTTCTAAAACTGAATATATGAAATCCAGCCCTTGGGAATTATCTAAAAACCGTATTCCTTGGCTTTTGATTTTAATGATATCCGCTCTTTTTACAGGCAGGATTATTGAGAGTTACGAAGGTGCTATTTCAAAAGTAGCGGCTCTAGCAACTTTCTTGCCAATGCTTATGGACTCTGGCGGTAATGCTGGTTCTCAGTCTTCTACCCTCGTTATTCGTGGACTCGCACTTGGTGAAATTCAGGTTAAGGACTTTTTAAAGGTTCTTTGGAAGGAAGTTCAAGTTAGCTTGATTGTAGGATTTGCACTTGCTGGGGCTAACTTTATCCGTCTATATGTTTTTGGTGGAAGAGAGCTTATGCTTACAATAACAGTATGTATTAGTTTGTATTTCACTGTTATTATTGCTAAGATGGTTGGTGGTGTTCTGCCTCTTGCAGCCAAAAAATTAAATCTTGACCCAGCCATTATGGCGAGTCCATTGATTACAACTGTTGTGGATGCTTTAGCGCTGATTGTTTACTTTAGTACTGCAACTAAACTTCTTGGTATTGCATAATCTATCATTATTTTAGCTTAAATAACTTAAATTTTAAAGGCATATGAAAACTTTTTATTAAAGTTTTCATATGCCTTTATTTTAATATCTTAAATTAACACTATCTTATAATAGGTGGAAAACCTACCTTTTTTTGCACTTTACGTAATGTCTTAGTTGCCAAGTAGCTGGCTGTTTGAGCATTTTTTTGAATAATGCTATCAATGTATGCCTTATCGGTCGTAAGTTGCTTATACCGCTCTTGTAGTGGCTTCAGCTCATCAATAACCACCTCTGCAACCCCCATTTTGAAATCTCCGTACCCTTTACCCTCAAAGTCTTTTTCTGATTCGGCTATAGTCTTGCCAGTTATGGCAGAATAGATACTTAAAAGGTTGCTGATACCTGGTTTGTCATCAGCAAATCTAACTTCATTATCTGAGTCTGTAATAGCTCTTTTAAACTTTCTAGCAATCACATCTGGCCCATCTAAAATAGAAACAAATCCGTTTACATCTGGGTCAGACTTAGACATCTTTTTAGTAGGCTCTTGAAGGCTCATTACTCTAGCCCCTACTTTCCCAAAATAGCCTTCTGGTACTTTAAAAGTTTCTCCGTGGGTATTATTAAAGCGAATAGCTATATCTCTTGCGAGCTCTAAATGCTGCTTTTGATCGGCTCCAACAGGCACAAGATCTGTTTGGTACAATAAAATATCTGCTGCCATGAGGGCCGGATAAGTAAATAATCCAGCATTAATGTTATCTGCGTGGGACTGAGATTTATCTTTAAACTGTGTCATACGGTTTAGTTCACCCATATATGTATAACAGTTCAAAATCCATGCAAGCTCTGCATGAGCCGATACGTGGGATTGGTAGTACATAATGTTTTCTTCTGGATCAATGCCTGCTGCAATATACTGCATTAAAAACTCTCTCGATAATCTTCTTAAAGTAGCCGGGTCTTGCCTTACAGTAATAGAATGCATATCCACAACGCAAAATAGGCAGTTATAATCGTCTTGTAAGGTTGTCCAGTTTTTAAGTGCTCCTAAATAGTTGCCTAGGGTCACATGGCCTGATGGCTGCATCCCACTAAAAATAACTTTCTTTTCATCTTTGTTCTTTTCATCTTTGTTCTTTTCATCTTTGCTCATATATATATTCTCCTCATCATAATTAAGGTATTACTTTCATTTTATGGTATCATATTTAGGCCCTATAAATCAAGGTCTATTAATTGTTAGAACTATTGCTTATTGAATAGTAGTATGGTATAGTTTATTTAACTACTACTCATTGAATAGTAGTTAAACTTTATATGGGGGGATTAGTATGAAAAAACATGAATTTCTAAGAGAACTTGAAATTTCTCTTAAAGGAAAAGTATCAGAAACTGATATGAATGAAATATTATCTGATTATAATGATATTTTTGAGGATTGTCTTTTAGAAAACCGGGATGAAGATGAAATATCAGAAGGCATTGGATCACCAGCGGCTATAGCTAAGGCTATTATTGACGAGTCTGTAAACAGCACCACAATGAATGGTACTATTCCAATAGCACCAGATACCTCTAACTTGGCTTCTATGTCAAAAAGATTTTTAGCTTATTTAATTGACACTGTGGTAATTTTTATTGTGTTAATTGGACTTTCAATGACAATATATACACCTGGAATTGGATTTTCACACACCACTATTACAGAATCATCAACCTCATACCCTGGGGGTATTAATTATACACAAAGAGTGTATTTAGATAAAAACAACAGTCCAACGAAGATTAAACTTTATAAGAATAATAAAAAAATATTTAGTGGCAAAAAGCCTGCTTTTGATAAATTTATGCAAAATAATTTAGATATTAAAATAAATTCAATGCAGACTGTGCAAAAGTCCCCCTCTTCCTCATATTCATTAGATGAGCCTGGATCAATATTTTCTATAATGCTTTTTATAGGATTCCTTCCTTACTTATTTATTTTTATGGCTTTAGGATTTGCAAATATTACTACAGCCTTTCAGTTATGGCTATTTAAAGGATATACTTTAGGAAAACGGATAACTAAGATAAAAGTTGTTCGCTTAGATGATCATAAAATAACATTTTGGGATGCTTTTCTAAGAGATATTCTTTTAAAATTTGCTGCTTCTATCGTTACATCTGGAATTCTTAATATGGTCTCTTTTATTATGGGATGCGCAACTCCTGATCATAAAACTGTCCACGATTTAGTCGCTAAAACAAAAGTTATCAACATAGAGAGGTGACCTTGTGGATACTCAACTAAAAAAAGGAATTCTTGAAATGTGTATACTGTTTCAGCTGATTAAGCACGATATGTATGGCTATGAAATTATGAAAATTATTAAAGAAGTTTTTCCTGATGTTTATGATGGTTCTATCTATACAATACTTAGGCGATTAAACAAAGAAGGCTTTACAGAAAGTTATATGGGAGATATCCCTTCTGGTGGCCCAAAAAGAAAATATTACCGTATTACTGAATTAGGTAAAGAGTATTCTTCAGACATTAATAAGGAATGGAAACAAATTGTTTTAAATGTAGGGAAATTAGGAATTTAATATTCTTTTTAAAAATGACACCAATCATATTAGATGATTGGTGTCATTTTATCTTACTTAATTATTCTGTTTAACCTATGATTGCCTTCAAGTCATCTTCTGGTGTTCCTATTGCCTTAATATTAAACTTCTCCACTAATACTTGAAGCACGTTTGGAGATAAAAAAGCAGGGAGTGTTGGTCCGAGTCTAATGTTCTTGATTCCTAGTGATAATAAGGATAGTAATACAACTACTGCCTTTTGTTCATACCAGGAAAGTATAATGGAAAGCGGAAGGTCATTGACGCCGCATTCAAAGGCCTCTGCCAAAGCTGTGGCTATCTTAACGGCACTATAGGCATCATTACATTGCCCCACATCTAAAAGTCTTGGTAAGTCCCCAATGCTTCCAAAGTCTATTTTATTAAACCGATACTTTCCACATGCTAAAGTCAGGATAATAGAATCTTTAGGTGTCTGTAAGGCGAAATCTGTATAATAATTACGGCCTGGCCTTGCTCCATCACATCCGCCAATAAGGAAAAAGTGACTAATAGCGCCTGATTTAACCCCTTCAACTATTTTACCCGCATGAGAAAGCACAGCATTATGCCCAAATCCTACAAGAATTGTCTTTTCTGCTTCGTCCTCTGGAAAACCTTTAAGAGATAATGCTTTTTCTATTATCTCACTAAAGTCCTTCTTACCATCTTTTTCTTCAATGTGTTTTAAGGAATCAAAGCCGACCATACTTGTTGTAAATATACGGTCTTTATAGGATTCTCCTGGTCTCATTAAACAATTGGTGGTCATAAGGATTGCGCCTTCAATCCCCTTAAATTCATCTTGTTGCTTTTGCCAAGCTCCCCCAAAGTTACCCACTAAATGTTTATATTTATTAAGTTCTGGGTAGCCATGAGCTGGTAGCATTTCACTATGGGTATAAATATTAATGCCTTTATCTTTGGTTTGTTCTAGCAGCTCTTTCATATCTTTCATGTCGTGGCCTGAGACCACAATAAACGGCCCCTTTTTCATGGTTATTCTGACATGGGTTGGTTCAGGATTTCCATGAGTACAATTTGCCTTATCTAGAAGTTCCATACATTTAATATTAACATTTCCAAGGTATAGTACTTCATCAACCCAGTCTTGTATGCTCATAGAATCATCTATTGTCTTACTGAACCCTCTGAAAAAATACCGATCTACTTCATCATCATGTTTTCCAAAGACATCTGCATGATGGGCGTAAGCTCCCATTCCTTTCATTCCATAAATCAAAGTTTCCCTTAGAGACCGTATATCTGCGTCTAAGGTTTGATCATACATGATCCCTACCTTTTTGGCATCCTCTAACATCTGCTCCTTGTACTGGGGTGCTTTGTATGAGGCAGCACTAGGGATAAAGTCTATATCCCCCACAAGAGCCTCTAGCTCATCCTTATACCGACCAGCCTGCTTAATATATGTTACAAATCTTTCAGGATCAAAGTTTACATTCGTTAAGGTTGAAAAAGATCCATAGGCCATAAATCTTATAATATCCTTACTTGGTTTTTCACCTTTTTCATATAAAGCTTCTCCATAAAATCCAATGCCTTTTAAAATGTGAATGAGCAAATCCTGTAAAGCTGCTACCTCTGGTGTTTTACCACATACCCCAACCTTTGTACAGCCTTTTCCCCCAGCTGTTTGTTCGCACTGGTAACAAAACATATCTTGAATCATTTAATATAACGCCTCCTTATGCTTATGAAATCTTCCTTGTTTATGGTTTCCAATTTTACGGAAAAAATTCATAAGATAAGAATTATTTATTTTATACTACCATCTAGGCCTATAGTGACCTCATTATAGGGTGCGATTAATTGTGCATTAAGCATGGCTGTTTTTACTGAATTCACGATTCCTGTACAACATGGAACTTCCATTCTAAGCACAGTAATACTCTTAATTTCATTAGATTGCAAGATCTGAGTTAGTTTTTCAGCATAATAATTATTGTCATCTAATTTTGGGCACCCAATGAGTGTAATCCTTCCCGCAATAAAATCTTGATGCATGTTTGGATATGCATAAGCCGTGCAATCAGCTGCAATAAGCAAATGCGCTTCATTAAAGTAACTGGCTTGAACTGGTGCAAGCTGTAGTTGAACTGGCCAATTTTGTAACATGGGTTCAGTTGTAATTTCTGTGGTGGCTGTTGTTGAAGCTGCAAATGGCTTTGCTTGTTGTGCTTCATATTTTATACTTTTTGCCATAGTGCCTGGACATCCGGATTGTACATGTGAGTTTGTTTGATTAGGATTAACCCGCTTTGGCGCCTTGTCAATATCATAGGCATCTGCTTCACGTTCAATAATACTGATTGCATCTTCAGGGCACCTTAAACAGTTGCCGAGTCCATCACAATACTCATCACTTAATAACTGTGCTTTCCCATCCACTAGGCCTATTGCTCCTTCATGGCATGTGTTAACACAAGTTCCACACCCTGTACATTTCTCTTGATCTATGTAAACTATATTTCTTTTCATTTCAATTTCTCCTTATCTTTCTTTATTTTATACTCTTCTAGTATATCTATTTCTTACCTTAAAGTCTGTACCATTTGTTACTATTTTTCTGTACCATTTTCTTTTAAAGCCAAATAAAAAAGGCTATAACCGTTATGGTTACAACCTTTTTTGTACGTGCACAGGAGGATTCGAACCCCCGGCCTTCTGATCCGTAGTCAGACGCTCTATCCAGCTGAGCTATGCGCACATGTTATTTTGTTATATATAAGTTAATGCCCGAAACCGGGATCGAACCGGTACGGGGGTTAAGCCCCGCAGGATTTTAAGTCCTGTGCGTCTGCCAATTCCGCCACTCGGGCATATATAATACATAACAAAATGATGGTCGCTGTAGGGATCGAACCTACGACCCCCTGCTTGTAAGGCAGGTGCTCTCCCAGCTGAGCTAAGCGACCGTATTAAATGAAATTTTAAGTTTTTATTGGCCTGGGTGACAGGACTTGAACCTGCGACCTCTAGAACCCCATTCTAGCGCGCTACCAAACTGCGCCACACCCAGACAAAAAGCCTGGTATTAATTTGAAAACATACGACTCAGAAGGGA
>DUUM01000223.1 GCA_012841565.1 Candidatus Epulonipiscium sp.
AACTGTACGAAAAGCTAAAAGCCAACAATATATTTAGTCGTAGATATTTTTATCCACTCATTAGCAACTTTCCTACATACAGCGGTTTGCCATCGGCACATCCAAATAATTTACCAATAGCCAACAAGGTGTCCAGTGAAGTGTTGTGTTTGCCTATTTATGCGGATTTGGAAATTGACGAAATAAAAAAAGTAATTGATTTTATTTATAGGTAGTCAAATATCAATTAGATAATAAAAATCTTTAAAAAACAACATTCATATTTTACATATTATGGAACCTTCTATTCTTGGACACTATTTTGAGGATTTTATAAAAGGAGAAACATATAGAACATGCCCTTTCAAAAACTATATTTGAAAGTGACAATAATTTATTTCTCTTTTAACAATGAACCACCATCCCGTTCATACCAATTTAGAATATGGAAAAAAACCAATGATACAAACTAATCTATTAATGCGCAGCTTGATGTTTGTGCCAGCCCATAATGAGAAGTTAATGACCAGTGCCTCTAAAATTAATGCGGATGTCTTGCTTTTAGACATTGAAGACTCTGTACAACCACGAAAAAACAAACAAGTTGCACGCGATACAATCATAAGATATATTGAACAGGGAAAATTCAAAAATCGTCTCCTGTTTCCTAGAGTAAACGACAGAGAAAGCGGTGAATTACTTAAAGATGTATATCAACTCACTATAGATGGAATAAATGGTTTTACATACCCCAAAGCTAAAAGAGGAGAAGATATCTATTTTTTTGGGAAACTACTTGAAACCATAGAATACGAAAAAGGATACCCTATTGGAACCTTTAAAATAATACCGTTGATAGAAACCACCAGTGCTGTACTTAACATACAAGAAATTTGCACCGCTTGCCCCAGTAGAGTAGTTGCCATAGCTTTTGGATGCGAAGATTTTGTAACTGATTTACAAGGTGTGCATGATAACGAAGGTCTGAGTATTTATAATGCCAGAACAATGATTGCTATGGCAGCACGTGCGCACAATATTATACCCATCGATACAGTGCATATCAAAGTACATGATTTAGACGATTTAGAGCGAAATTTAAAAATTGCAAAAATACTTGGCTTTGAAGGTATGTTAATACTAAACCCGAAAGAGCTGCCGTTAGCACATAAATACTTCTCCCCCTCGCCCCAAGAAATAAACGATGCCAAAGAAATGTTGGATATGGCAAAAGATGCCGAAAGCAAAGGGCAAGGAGTAAGCGTACGGAATGGTAAATTCATTGGCCCCCCAATGGTTTTAGCGGCTAAAAAGGTGTTGAGAAAAGCCGATTTAATAAAAAACAATATTTTGAACACTAAAATAATATAGTTACACAGTTAATTATTATGAAAAAACTAATTATACTTGGTGGTAGTGGAATCGGAATGATTGCTGCCTCAATAGCAAATGAATTAGGATATTATAAAATTCTTGGTTTTTTAAATGACGTAATTCCAACTGGTAGTTTAATAGGTAAATACGGAACTATTCCTGTTATTGGAACTACGAATGATTTGAAAAAATATATAAAAGATCCTGATATTTTATTCTTTATTGCTTATGTAGGGATGCAAAACGAAAAGGAGGTTTATAATAAATTAGAACAGATGGATATACCGAGAGAACGTTTTGCTACTTTAATTCATCCTAGTGCTATCATTCCAAAAGGATTTTGCAAAATTGGGAATGGTGTATTAATGGCTCCCCTCTCTCAGTTATCACCTGATACAACTGTTGAAGATAATTGTATATTATTACCTAACTCCTTTTTAGGCCACGATAGTACTATGAAACGCTTTGCTCACATTGCTACTAATGCTGTTATAGGTGCTAATGTAACGCTTGGCAAGGGCGTACATATAGGTAGTAATGCTACACTAAGAGAAAAAATAACAATCGGTGATTATGCACTAATCGGAGCTGGATCAGTAGTATTAAAAGATGTGACTGAAAACTCTATTGTTGTAGGTAATCCGGCAAAAGAATTAAGAAAAAAATAATGACAGATAAAACACCACTCGTCAGCATTTGCTGTTTAGCTTACAATCATGAAAAATTCATCCGCCAAGCTCTTGATGGATTTATTATGCAAGAAAGCAATTTTCCTATAGAAGTTCTTATTCACGATGATGCATCCACCGATGATACGGCAAATATTATTCGGGAGTACGAAAAGAAGTATCCTGAAATTATTAAACCCATTTATCAAACCGAAAATCAATATTCAAAAGGAGTAGGTATTTCTGTAACATATAACTTCCCACGTGCCAAAGGCAAGTACATCGCTATGTGCGAAGGTGACGATTATTGGACTGATCCATATTACTTATAAAAACAAGTGTTTTTTTCGAAAATAGACAAAACTGCTACTATGTTTAATTATCAATCTAATATTACATAATAAATTACAACTAAACTTTAAATATGGTTTTACATATCATTTTAGACGACAAATTTGGTAAAATAATTATTCAACGTTTTCTAGAGATTAACCCACAACAAAATATATTTATTGTGGTAAGTAATAATTCTAAAATACAAAACATCCCTTTAGATTATGCTCAAAAAACCACTCTTATTCATCCTAATAACATTGTGCAATATGTAGATAGCTATATGGAAAACTCGACAGCAATCGTATTTCATGGTTTAAATGAAGAATATAAATGGCAAATGATTGAACGATATAAAGGTAAAGTTCATTTGCATTGGAAATTTTGGGGAACAGATGGTTATATGTTACCTCACATGCGAAAAGGTTTGCTTGAAAAAGAAACAAAAAAACTCAAGCTCAAACTTTACAATATTACCCCATTAAGGTATTACTTAACTAATTCCGGTGGCTTTATTTTCAACCTATATGCTTGGCAATATAAACTTCGTAACAATGATGACCATTTTTTGAAGAAACTTGAAAAGGCAATAAGAACAGTTGATTCAATATCATCGGTAGTAATAGATGACTATTATAAAATTAAAAAAGCTTTAAACCTCAAAAGCCCCCATCTTTACCTATATTACACAGCAGATAAAGTTGAAAATATAGGCATTAAAAATAATACGCCATCAGGAAAAAATATTATTATTGGTAATTCTGCATCAATAGAGAACAACCATCTTGATGCTTTTCAACTATTGAAAAAACTCAACATTAATAATAGGAAAATTATTGTACCATTAAATTATGGAGCAGGTAACTACACCACAGAATTTTTAAACTTAATAATTAACAATGGGATTTTAAATTTTGGATGCGAGAATTTTATGCCATTAACAAACTTCTTAGATGTAGAAGAATATGCAAAATTACTCAGTTCATGTTCACATGCAGTTATGTTTCATAATAAGCAACATGCAGCTGGTAACATTAATATGTTACTTTATATAGGAGCGAAAGTTTTCTTGAGTAAAAAAAATCCTATTTACTCATTTTTAAAAAGAAACAACTTTATTGTTTTCAACACAAATCAATTGAGTCAGGAACAGCTTGATACCTCTCTAACACAAAAAGAGATAAAACAAAATCGAAACCAACTTGCAAAAATTTACAGTCCACAATTAATTACCGAAAGACATAAAATTCTATTTAATGTTCTTATACAAAAGTAAAAAAGATAATAAGTAAGCTCTTTATTAAAAAAAGAATATTACAGAAAACAGCCCTAAAATCTCCTTAGAAATTGAATTGTAATTAATTAAACTGCATATCTATTTATGAATAAACTTTACAACCATTTTTTAATCACCCGTTTCAATGTTCCATGGGTAAATGGTGTTAGCCCCGATGAAAAATGGCTTAGAAATAGAATGGCACTCTTTTTAAAATATTGTTTACCTAGTGTATATCACCAAACAAATAATAACTTCCAATGGATAATATATTTAGACGTTAAAACGCCTATTTGGGCATTTGAACTTCTAAAAGCAAACTCCCAACCAAATACTCATTTAATTAAAGTACATACTTTTGAAGAAATGAAACAACAAGTGGGTAATGAAGTAATCAATATATCTAACAAAAAGTCAAAATACATTATTACCTCACGATTGGATAATGATGACATTATTTCACCCTATTTCATTGATTTAATTCAACAAAACTTTACTCCTACTCATAATAGTTTCATTAATTTCAGCGGTGGAATTTGTTATCATTTACAGAAACATCTATTTTCAGAATACACCTATCCCAATGGACCATTTGTTTCAAAAATAGAAAGTATCGAAAACGAAGTAACAACAATTCTGGATCACGACCACACTTTCATAAATGCCCAGATTCAGATCAACGATAAACACTGGATTCAATTGATTCATCAAAGTAATATTAGCAACGGGCTTAAAGGTAGAATTCAACTGAATAACAATTGGATTAAAAACAATAGTTGGATTTCTAGTTTTGATCTGAAAACAAATGGTTTTAACGCAGTTTTGTGGAGAGCTCTACAGAAAAAAAACGAAATTACATTTTCAATTAAGAAACAGATTAAAAAGATTATCCGCCGTGCATAAACAAACCCTCTGTCTCCATACCGCCCACTTTCCATACGGCTTAGGTGAACAATTCATCGAAACCGAAATTAAATACTTGGCAAAAGCGTTTGGCAGGGTGGTTGTAATCCCATCCAATATAGAAGGAGAAAAGCGCCCTCTCCCACCCAATGTGGAAGTTCTCTATCCCGACTACTCCAATTATTCTACAAGCAAAGGAATAAAAAGCGTAGGCTGGTGGTTTGTAAGTGGCATTAAAGACATTTCAAAAAGCACAAATAAAAGCATCACACTAAGCACCTTACTACGTGCAGGATATCAAGCAAAGCGATTACTTGAGTTTTTTAAAGCACACAACTTATTAAAAAGCACACTGCATTACACCTATTGGTTTAATGAACAAAGCACGTTGTTGTCTATACTTACATCTAAAAAACAGATAAAAGGATTTATCTCCAGAGCACATAGATTTGATTTGTATGAAGAGAGAAACCAACTGGGATATATCCCTTTTCGAAAATTTCAATTACAAAATGTCTCGAAGCTCTTTTTGATTTCCAGAAACGGATTGAAATATATGGAAGATAAATACCCACAGTTTAAAGAGAAGTATGAATTGTCTTATTTGGGTATTGAAAACGATCATCCTTTTCAGTTTGAAACCATCGAAAACAACCCCTATCTGTTAGTCAGTTGCTCAAGAGTAGTAGATATTAAACGGGTGGATTTGATAATTAAAGCGCTGGCTCGTATTACTGAATTACCCATACATTGGGTTCATTTTGGCGATGGACCACTGTTTGAAGAGGTGAAGAAAGAAGCAGAAGAAACATTGAAAGGAAATATTACGTTTGAATTTAAAGGACATGTATCCAACAATGATATTTATGAATTTTACCATAAAAACCTCGTAGACTGTTTTGTTAATGTATCATCAACTGAAGGGTTACCTGTTACAATAATGGAAGCAATTAGTTTTGGTATCCCCATTATTGCAAGCGACGTGGGAGGAACTTCAGAAATTACTACAAAACAAACAGGACTATTACTAAATGAGAGCCCATCATCTGTAGAAATTAAAGAGGCAATTATAAAAGTACTTCCTAATTTCACAAGAAACAGAACCTATAGAAATAAAGTTTATGATTTCTGGTCAATAAACTTTAATGCAGCTAGTAATTACAAACAGTTTATTACACAAATAAATGAGCTCTTTAATTAAATATTTACGAGTTGTACTTCAAAACCTTAAAAGAATTTGGATAATTGAAGTAGTATACCCCAAAGTATATCCACATGGACAATTACGTTCTCTTGTCTCTCAAAACATACTAAACACAACCAAAGGCTTATTTATTGAAGAAAACGTTCATATTAAAAACCCCAATATTATAATTGGAAGACACACCTATATTGGCAACAATACATTTATTGATTCATGCAATATCATTGGTGCTTTTTGTTCAATTTCGTCTGACGTAAAAATTGGTGTGCGTAATCACCCTCTTGATTACATTAGCACCTCGCCAGTTTTTTATAGTGCGTATAGAAGATGGCTCAAAGAAAGTACTTTTAACGAGAAAGAAACTAAAACCGTAATAATAGAAGATGATGTGTTGATTTCAGCCAATGCCATTATTTTAAATGGTATTACTCTTGGTCGTGGCTCTGTAATTGGTGCTGGCGCAGTAGTTACTAAAGATGTACCACCCTACGCAATTGTAGCTGGCATACCTGCTAAAATTATTCGTTATCGTTTTTCAAAAGAACTTATTGAAAAAATAGAATTATCTGAATGGTGGAAGAAAGAAGATAGCACATTAAAACAATTCGCAGAATATTCAAATAATCCTGAATTGTTTATATCGAAGATAAACGCGTCAAAGAATATTTCTAAATTAAACACACACCCCCAACCCCCTAAAGAGGGCTCAAGACTGTAAAAATATTTCAAGAACAATAACTAAAATCACAACAAAAAAGAAGCAACAAGTCCCCTTTAGAAGATTTAGGGGTGAAAAAGAAGAAAGCTTC
>DUUM01000224.1 GCA_012841565.1 Candidatus Epulonipiscium sp.
AACTGTACGAAAAGCTAAAAGCCAACAATATATTTAGTCGTAGATATTTTTATCCACTCATTAGCAACTTTCCTACATACAGCGGTTTGCCATCGGCACATCCAAATAATTTACCAATAGCCAACAAAGTATCCAGTGAAGTGCTGTGTTTGCCGATTTATGCGGATTTAGAAATTATAGAGATTATACAAATTACAAAACTTTTAAAAACAACTTTCTAAACTGATGATAAAAACAAAAGAAATATACATTCTTGGAGTTGGAAATAACACAGCGGTATATATCGATTTAGTGGAAGCATGTGGCTACACGCCTGTAGGTTTGTATCATTACAACAATGATAAAACAGGAGAAAAATTACTTGGAGTACCTATAATTGATTGTAATGACAATTTATTAAAACAAGACCTGAGAGGGAAAAGCTTTGCTTTAAGCATGGGTGATAATAAGCTTAGAGCATCTTTATCACAGCAAATAAGAAGCAAAGGTGGAAGTATTCCGACATTAATTCATCCTACAGCAGTTGTTTCAAAATATGCAAAAATTGAAGAAAGCGTTGTAATACAGGCTAATTCAGTAGTTCAAGCTGGTGCGAGTATCGATCAAGATTCAGTTATTTCCTATAATTCCTCTTTATCACATAATAGTAAAATAGGTAAATCTTGCTATCAGGCTTTTGGTTCAACAATAGGTGCTTATGTTAATATTCAGGACAATGTGTTAATTGGACAAGGGGCAACAATAATATCAGGGAAAGTCGATTATATAGGAGAAAACTCAATAATTGGAGCAGGATCGGTTGTAACCAAAAATGTTGAAGCCAACTGTGTAGTTGCTGGTAATCCAGCAAAAGTTGTAAAATTATAAAATAGCTATGCAAAAAAAGCCATTAGTTAGTATTTGTTGTTTGGCATATAATCATGAGGAATATATCCGTGAGGCCATTGAAGGTTTTTTAATGCAAAAAACAACTTTCCCTTTTGAAATAATTATTCATGATGATGCTTCCACTGACAGAACAGCAAAAATAATACAAGAATACGCAAGTCAACACCCTGATTTATTTGTTACAATTTATCAAACTACAAATAAATACTCACAAGGTATAAAACTCCCTCCTACTTATTTATGGCCAAACGCTAACGGGAAATATATTGCTATGTGCGAAGGCGATGACTATTGGACAGATCCTAATAAACTACAAAAACAAATTATTTTTCTGGAGGATAATCCTATTTATTCTGCTTCTTCTCATAGATGCTATCTGAAGAACGAAATCACAAATATAAATTCGCACTTTGGTAATGATATTGAAAAATCAATATACCTAAAAGATCTTTTAGATTTCCGTCCCTTCCATACTGCATCTTTAGTCTTTAAAAAGGAGGCAATAATAGAATATACTAAGATTTTAATCCCAGGCATCATTTCAGGTGACAAAATGACCAATTTATTGTGCGGCATTCAAGGCCCAATCATGTATTTTGCTATACCGATGGCAACCTACAGAAGGAACAAAGGGGGGGTTAGTAGCGGAAATATAAAAGACACGAAAAGATTCTTAAATAACAATTTAAGAATCTTCAAGTTCTTTAAAGGAAAAATCCCTTTTAAATATTATATCCAATTAAAATTTGCGGAAACTTCGAAGCTAAATCTAATTAAAAACAACTCATCATTTTCAGATCGTTTAATATATTATTTCATTTCCATAATATACTCTTTACCCTGTTTTAAAAGAAATTACAGAACTGTAATTACCATGACTTTCAACCTTTTTAAAAACATGAAAAATTAATTACTATTTATAGCAGCAAACATATTAACTATGAATTCATTTTTATTTATAATTCCTTGCACACCCGCAAAACATCAAAATAAAACTCGTAAAGCTTTATGGAGACTATGCCTTGAAACTTTAATAAAACAAACTCATAACAACTGGAAAGCATTAATTATTGGAGTAGATATAAACTTTGAAGTAAACGATTCTCGCTTTATTACAATTCCATATGAAGGTCCAAAAGAAGAAAAACTACAAAAGGCAACTGAGTATATAATTTCCAATAACATCCTTGGTGATTATATCATTAGGCTTGATGATGATGATATAATTAACCCCAATATCCTTAAAAAAATATCAACACTTGATTTTGATTTATATGTAGATAAATTTCAGTGGTTTTGGCACTATGAAAGCGGTAAAAAAAGTTATAAGATTTGGTATTGGTATCCTAACACTTGCATTCACAAAAGAATGCATGCCCTGACGTTTTGGGGTGATTTTGCTATAGGAGACTTCCAGAAATTTAGAAATAAAGCAATGCTTATTGAAAATAATCATACACTAATTCACCCTTATTATACTGACAAAAATGTAATGTTAGCCACAAAAAAACATCCAATTTATTTAAGGTCAATAACAAACTCTTCAATTACTGCATTATATTCACCAAAAAACATAAAAGAATATTATAAAAGATTTGGCTATTGGAAAAAAAGGCATCTTCAAGATTTCACATTTCTATACGAAAAAGAATTAAAGAGTGTTGACAGTAAATTTCCAAAACTATCTCTTTGGGAGAAAATTGAGAACATAGTATTTAACTTTAGATGCAGTAGAGCCTATATGAAAGTAATGGGTAAATCTGAAATATTTTAAAATTAAAAGCAGTATGAAAGTATCAGTAATAATCCCATGTTTTAATGTTGAGAATTACATAGAAGAATGTGTTCATTCGGTAATCAATCAAACATATAAAAAAATTGAAATAATATGTATTGATAACAACTCGAAAGATAACACGTGGGGTAAATTAAAGGAAATTAAAAAAAAACATAGCAACCTAATTTTAGAAAAAGAGAATACACCAGGGGCAAATGCAGCACGAAATAGAGGGCTGATTTTAAGCACAGGCCAATGGCTACAGTTTCTTGACGCTGATGATATCATTTTACCAAAAAAAATAGAACATCAAATCCGACTAATTAATGGCAAACAGGATGTTTCATTTATAGCTGGTTCATGCTATAAACAAAACATTCAAAAAGATGTAAAAGAAGTTAAACCTCTAACTAACAATCCTTTTCACAGTTTATTCATGGGTCGATTGGGAAATACTTGTGCAAACCTATGGTGTAAACAATGTGTTATTGCTATCGGCGGCTGGAATGAGAAACTGCAAAGCAGTCAAGAAGCAGATTTAATGTTTCGGCTCTTAATACATAACAGTAACATAATATACGACAACAAGTTTCTAACACTAATCAGAGAGAGGCCTCACGGACAAATATCAAAAATTGATCCTGCTAACAATTGGAAAAGACTTCTTCATAATCGTTTAAAAATATTTAGATGGGTAAAGGAAGAGCTACCAAAAGTATATTTGCAAAACAAAGATTCTTTTGATAATAAGCTTTTTGAAATGTTAAAGATTGAATCTAAATATAGCTTGAAGTCAAGTATATCGATATATAATGAAACTCTAAAAGGTAATTATCGTCCATCAAACTACAAAAATCACTCAACCAAAGCATACATTATCCTTTATCAACTAATAGGATTTAAATACGTAGAAAATTTAAGGAAAATTATTGGTATGAAATGATTTTTATGACCACAGTCATTTGTTTAAAAATGGGGCTAAAAAATTTAATGATTTAGTAATCAATCGTATTAAAAGCAAAGATTAAATGCTCATCTCCATCATAATCCCCTGTTACAACGTAGAAGATTACATAGAAGAGTGCGTGCATTCCGCTTTTGCGCAAACCTATACGCACATCGAAGTTATCTGCATCGACAACAACAGCAGCGATGGCACTTGGCTAAAGTTGCAGCTGCTAAAACAGCATTACCCTCAATTAATTATAGACAAAGAGCCAAAACCCGGCGCACCCGCTGCCCGTAACAAAGGGCTTTTACTGGCAAAAGGAGATTGGATACAGTTTTTAGATGCCGATGATTTGTTGCTGCCCAATAAAATAGAACATCAAGTTCAGTTAATTCAAAAGCAACCCAATGCCATCTTCATAGCTGGGGCAACAATCAAAAGAGATGTAGAAGGAAAAGAGACCACAGTTATCCCACAAGAGGGCAATCCTTTTAAAAGTCTCTTTATTACTCAGCTGGGCAACACGTGTTCCAATCTTTGGAATCGGCTCTACTTAGATAAAATAGGTGGATGGGATGAAACCTTACAAAGCAGCCAAGAGGCAGACCTTATGTTTCGCCTGTTGCAATTGAGCGAAGAGGTAATTATAGACAGTAAGCCTCTCACCATTGTGCGTGAGCGAGAAAGTGGGCAGATATCACAAGGCAATCGCACAGAAAATTGGGCGCGTTACTACAACAAGCGGCAGGAGATGGTGGCATGGCTGCAACAAAATCGCCCGCAAGATTATGCGGCAGATAAAGAGTTTTATAATGATACGTTTTTTGGAATTTTAAAGATTATAGCCAGCAAAGACTTTAAAACAGCCAATCAACTGTATAAAAAACATTTTAAAGGGCGGTACTCTCCATCCGTACATCAAATGCATTCTACTTCTTTTTATCTTCGTTTGCATAAAATTTTAGGATTTAGAATGGCGGAGATGTCGAGAAGAGTTTTGGATTGGATGAGAAATAAGAAAAAGACAACGTAACACCCCCAACCCCCTAAA
>DUUM01000225.1 GCA_012841565.1 Candidatus Epulonipiscium sp.
TCACTTGATCTGCTAGATGCAAATATTTATGGGGTAAAATAAGAGCCTTTCCACCATCTAGCTGAAAGAAATCTATTCCAAAAAATTGCCCTATACCAATAAGTCCTAATACAAAAGCACCCCAGGCAAAAATCTTATACATGGCTTTCACATTCCACCACTCTTGGCCTACATACATGGCAAGAACCATGGTTATCATATAAAACAAAATCGTAATCAATCCTTCATAACGACCTGGTGCACCAAAAAATGCAAGCGCCCTTTCACCCTTTCTAGCCATCATAGTAGAAAAGATTGCGCAAAACATATAAATCCCTAAGCAGCTATAAACTATTTTGTTTTTATATAATTTTTTTTCTACCTTTCTTCCTTGATAAGACGAATTTTTTATATATTCCATCATAAAAAAGATCATTCCAACAAGTGTTGCTATACCTAATACAATAACCTTATTTGCGCTAAAAAAATCAGCATAGGTCCCCGAGCCATTATCCCAAAACTGCTTGGTGATTTCGGGAAGTTTTATTTCCCGCAGGCGCACCACTAGTGGAACAATAGCCAAGATAATTGCAAGTGGCCATACGACCTTACTCTTTTTACCTTCATATGTAGTATGATTCGTCATATCTTACCTTCTTTCTATAAGTACTAATAGGTCATATTATAACACAGTTTAGGCCAAAACTGCAAAAAAAGAACAGACTCCACAAGGAAGTCTGTTCTTAGTTTATTAATTGTTTTTCTTAGTTAAATGAAGCTGTTGAGTTATCTGCATCCCATGCTACTGGAACACTAAGTGCTCTAGCAATTTCTGCTACTGGAACGAATGTTCTGTCTGATGTAAGTTCTGCTGCTGCTGCCATAGGAACTGATACACCATCAATAACCATCATTTTACTTCCAAGTTTAACTTGAATTGTTTTATCTGCAAGAACTGTAGCTGTTTGGTTAACACCATCCCAAATTACTTGGTCTGCTCTAACACCTAATGCTGCTGCTACATAACGAACTGGTACCATTGTACGGCCGTCTTTAATATATGGTGCTACGTCCATTTCTTGTACTTTATCGTTTACAAGATATTCAGTACTGCCTACTACGAAAGCTACTTTAGCTTTGTTAGCACTTGCAGAAATATCTTCTGTGTTCTTTGTAGTAATGTTAATGAAATCTTTAACTACTACTACTGGGTCAATATTATCATCTAATTCTGATCTAAATGTAAGGTCTGAGATTGCATTTCCACCAACTAGTAAGTCATACTTACCTTCTGGAACTGTACGATCTGTGAACATTACGATATCAGTAATTTCAATTGTTGATGGTTCTGTACTTACTCGCTTAACACCAATTGCTTCTGCTTCATCCCAATTATCATAAGCATCGTCAGCAAGCTCTAAGTCACCTTCAACTACTGTAGCTTTGAATGATTTAATTCTAAGGCCTCTATCAATATCATCTACTTCAAGTACGATATCTTTACCTTGTGCTATTCTTTCTTCTGCTGTTTCTTTAATAATTATTTTACCTGTTGTTTCAATTTCTTTAAGACCAACTTTAATATCCATCTTTGTAGTTTCTACTTCTACTGGAGCTTCTACTTCAAGGATTTTAATTGTTTCATCTGTAACGCCTTTACCTTCAACTGATACATTAACATCTCCTGTAACTCCTGCTGGAATTAAAAGGCCTACTGTAAATGTATACTCTCCTGCTTCATTTATATCAGTATTGAAACTATCTACTGTAAATGAGTCGAAGTCTTTAGAAATATGGATTCTTCCATCATAATCGGTGGTATCATTATCGAAAGGATCATCATAATTACCTTCCATTTCAATATCACCAGTAACTGCAGCTGGTCTACCTGGTCTACCTGATACAGGTCTGTAGAATTCTGCAATCCATATATTCATTGCTAAATTTTTTGCAGTTATATCGTCAGCATCATCCTCTGGCATTTCAAGAATATCATCTAATCTTGATCGTCCTACAGTTGTTACATCGTCCCATAAGGCACTATCACTTGCAAATTGTTCCCATACCTTGCTTGTTCCTGTTGCATTAGTGCTAATTTTAACACCATTATCAAATGTGAATGTTGCTGGACGTCCGCCAATTAAAGCATTTGCTAATGATTCAGTTAATGTGAATTCAACTTCTTTTTCTGTACCTGCAACTACGTCAAATTCCCAATCTTCATCTACTGCAAGCTTTGTTGCGTAGTCTCCACGCTTAGCAACTACGA
>DUUM01000226.1 GCA_012841565.1 Candidatus Epulonipiscium sp.
AAATCGCAATCGCGCCTGGTAGTTGGGCTAATATATTTCCAACCATTGGGAAAAAGTTATCAAGCAAGAAAGTTGATACCGTTTCAGATAATGCGGTTAACGAGGGCCCTAAGTTTTCGCCTATTGCCAAGTTACCCATTACATCCGTAAATGCAGATTTCATTGCATTAAGCGAACCAGTCATTGTTTCTTCCGCTTCAAGTGCCGTTGTACCTGTGATACCTAGTCCCTCTTGGATAACATTTATTGCACTATACACATCTGCTAGATTGTCGATATTGTATTCTACGCCTGATAAAGCTGTTGCATCTGCAAGTAGTCTTTCCATTTCACCTTTAGTTCCACCATAACCCAATTTCAAGTTATCTAGCATAGTATAATTAGATTTTGCAAACCCTTGGTAGGCATTTTGGATATCTCTCATGTCAGTACCCATTTTGTTTGCATTATCGCCCATGTCCACCATGGCCATATTCGCTACTTCAGCAGATTTTTTTGTATCTCCGCCCATAGATTGTAATAGAGAAGCTGAGAAGGAAGTAACGTTCTCCATATACTCATTAGCAGATACACCAACCGTTTTATATGCTTCATTTGCATACTTTCTTACTGTATCTGCATTATCTTTAAATAGCGTTTCAATACCGCCTATGGATTGTTGTAACGCTCCACCTTCTGTTATTGTGGCAGCTATTGCTTTCCCAATTCCTGCTGTAACGATGATACCTTTTAAAGCACCAACGATATTTAACCCTGCACTCTTACCGGCTGACGTAGCTTCACCGCTTAATGTCTTCGATATACTACCGCTAATACCCTTTGATGATGGCATTATTTGGACATACGCTTGACCTAATTCTGTTGCCATTAGTAAATTACCTCCCTTCTATAATTCTTTGTCTTTCTTCTTCGAACTCCTTGCCAGATGTAAATGCACTTACATCGCTTTCTTTGCTGTATAAATTCTCTAGGATTGATTTAGGCTTATTCCTCCCCTTTCTTCCATCTTCGGTTTTCGCCCATACTAGAAGGTTTAACCTATCCACGATCCCTGATAATAATAAAATATTAGGCGATACTTTAGCCCCACCTAATTTCATTTTTATCCTAGAATCGTCCCTAAGCCCTATACAAAAAATAGCCACCGTAGAAGGTGGCATTTGTCTATAATTATAAATTTGATATGTTTCTGCTAGGTCGCAAATAAGTGCATTTTCATCAACCCTTATCATCTGTGCAAGGATTAAGAGTTTTTTGTTTCTTCACCACTATTTTTAAATATATCTATTATTTCTTTTGTCATACTATCAATTCCGACTATTCCTTCTTTATTTCTTACATGATCTTTGAGTTTGTTTGCTTGGCCCTTACCTAAGATTTGTTTAACAACAGTCCCTAAAATTAAAGGATTTTCATCTAACATCCCTAGGTTCTCAACTAATTCATAGTCGTTAATAATGTTTTTCGATATTTCATATTCAAATCCTGTCCCTGTTTTCCCTTTGGTCACTACACTTCACTCCTATTCTTCTTCTGGCCCTTTAATATATTCATAATGTGTATTTTCTTCTGCATCCGGAAACGCTGTTGTAGTAATTTCATAACCTACTGCATCTGAATCTCCGTATGCAATTTCTCCGACTTCTGTTATCTTCCCTCATGGGATAACTATTCTTTTTAATACTCCAGCCTTCATAATCATATCAACCACTAAAGCTGTTTCAGGGACTTCTTTCGAATTAGCTTTAAGTGTGATCCCTGTTTCCAGTGTTCCAGTTACATTTTTGTCACTGTATACAAACTTTAATACTTCTACATTTAGACCTTCAATCAATTTATATTTAAACGTATCAGGTTTTCCGGTTTGAACCGC
>DUUM01000227.1 GCA_012841565.1 Candidatus Epulonipiscium sp.
AAGAGGAAGTGGACGAGGTTTACACTGCCTACCCTACCAAGTGCGTTGTGAGAGGTGCTAGCACAGGAAAATCGGCAAGCAATAAGAAAAAAATACGAACACTACTGAAAAGCAGTACTAAAGAGGACTTGCTACTAATAATCAAAAAATACATCGCTGATTGTAAAAAGGACAATATTTACATGAAAAATTTCACTACATTTTTAAATAACCTTCCTGACTACGACACAGATACACTCAAAGCAGAAAGTAAGGCTTTAGATCCCAACAACAATAAATCAAAAAAAATATCACAATGGCAATAAATACAATAATAATAGAGGAGTTTGCAGATAACAAAACTATTAAAATGAAGCAGGATAGAGAATTATTAAAGAAAGAGATTATATCACAAGCTACATCATTTCATTTTAGGATGATAATGTGTAAGCCTGAGAATTACAAGGAGTTATATGATTTTTTTGCTGAGGACATATTAAAGATGGTTGAGAATGATTAATGAAGAGCAGGTAAGACTGGCTATTGATTTGATAAAGAATAACGGGCTGGTGGAAGTTAGGGTCATTGGAAGTGGTAAGTTTGATATTTTCTCAGGGTATTTTAAAAATGTTGATAATTTAATTAATGAAGTAAAAAGGTTCGACAAGGAAAATATTTACTTTGTGTTGAATGAGATAGACGACGCTTGTTACTCTCGTGACCAACAGGAAAAAATTCAAAAATCTAAAAACACAACATCAGATTCAGATATTGTTGGGAGGAACTTCATATTGGTTGACATAGACTCTGATAGAGCCGCTGGTGTTAGTGCTACAGATGAGGAGAAGTCACGCGCAAAAATGGTTGGTTATAAGGTTTATCGTTTTTTGCGTGATATAGGCTTTACAGCACCTATATCTGCTAGTTCAGGGAATGGTTATCACTTGTTGTATCCTATAAAACTTGCTAATACCCCAGAAAATACTCAACTTATAAAGGATTTTTTGGGCGTGCTGGATATGTTTTTCTCTGATGTGGACGCAAAAATTGACCTATCTGTCTTTAACTCTAGTCGTATTACACGCCTATATGGGACGGTCTGCCAAAAGGGTAAAAGCACTCCAGAAAGACCTCACAGATTATCTGAAATAACGAAAGCCCCACAAGAAATTATCCCAACGGATATATCGTTAATAAGGAAAATTGTTGCTATGAAACCCAAACCAGAGGTCAAGGCTAGGTATAACAACTACAACACCGATCAATTCGATTTGGATTCTTTCATATCTAAACATCACATACCAGTACAAAGTAGAAGTAGTTTTAGTGAGGGGGAGAAGATAGTTTTAGATCACTGTCTATTCGACCATAGTCATAAGGCGAAAGATGCCGCTATATTTAAGATGAGTAACGGGAGTATCGGGTACAAATGTTTTCATAACTCATGTGCAGATAAGAAATGGCAAGATGTTAGGTTGTTATTTGAACCTAATGCTTATGATTATAAAAATAGGAATCAGGGATTCAACAGTTTTACAACACAACCAGTTGCCCAAAGGCAAACAAAACAGGAAAGGCAGGAAGAGGTAGATTCTAAAGGTGAGAAGTTTTTAGATTTTAGCGAT
>DUUM01000228.1 GCA_012841565.1 Candidatus Epulonipiscium sp.
CCGTCCTTGCTGTAGAGTTCCATAAACGTTTAAATACTGCTACATATGTGTCCCCTATAGAAAAGTCAATATCCTCATAATGCTCACTGCCCTCTGCCTGCGCTTCTCTTTCTGTTATATCTTGCAATTTTTCAACTCTTACATCTGTTACCTTTAGGAATATTCTAGCCAATTCTTTTGGCATATGGATTGATGGTTTCCATTCGTAATACTCTCCTATATAATCCCTGTATTTTCGTCTAAACTCTTCTTGACTTGCTTTAAATTGAACAACATCTTCTGTCCAGATACATTCACCTTCATAGGTGACCTCTCCAATGGAAACATATCTGAATGTTTCTCTGACATAAAGAATATCCCCTACCTGGTATCTGCATAAGTCCTTGGCGTGGGTATATCCTTCTTGAGTATCTGTAGGGATATACAAATAACTATTGTCTGTTTTATCTGTATCAGCTAGACCTAAATCTAGCTTGATTTTTCTTCTAGTAACGGTTTTGTTTCCTTCTAGTATTGCTTGTACCATTTCGGTGTTAAATAAAATGGGTTTTGCTACTTTTAATAGTTCTTCTCTTGTCATTGCTAATTCCCCCTTTTTAGCTATTAAAACTTAAAAAATTCTTCTCTATACATTCGATTAGGTGCATCTATACAGTGTTTTCCAGCTTCAAATTGCTTTAGGAAGTTTAATACTTCCCTTGCATCTCGATTACTCAAATCTACGAATTTAACAATGTTTATATTGCCCTCTATACATATAACTGCCCAACTGTTACTTTGGTTCACGGTACTATAGTCGATATCCGTGCCTATACGGACAACACTTTCTACTGTTCGGTGCAGTGTGTTTATTGATGCCTTATTATGTGATACTTTGTTCGATGTGTAATAAATATCTGATTTATTCGAATCTACTTGATTCCTTAATTGCCTAATCTCTCCTGACAAACTGTTGTTTAAATCATCTATTCCTAACAATTTTGTTAGTCTTGCTTTGATTTTCTCTATCAGATTCATTGCTATTTCCCCCTTATATTTTCAATAGTTCCTTTCTTATTAGCTTGGCAATATCTCTGATATGGGTCTTTGATGTTCCTAGTACTGGACATGGCTCATAAAAATAACGAGTATCACCATGTTTTTCCTTGTATTTATCCATTTGTTCTCGCCATTCTTTTTTTCTTTTTGGATGGTTTTCCATCATTTCAACATTTTCTTCTAACATTGATACAAGTACCTTGATTTTATCTATTTGTTTCATTTGCTACCCCCTTTTGGTGATACTATTTCGCACGATAATGCTGTAACACAATCTACTGGTTTTCCTATTAATTGAAATAAAACATCCTCTATATCATCAATGAGTACACTTTCTATAAAAGAACCTCGGCTCATCGGCAACTCTCTAACCGTTATTGGGTAGGGTATAGCTAGTCCCATTTCTTGTGCCATTTTAGCTACGTTATCAACTCTTTGTGCATTTACACAAACAATGTACTTCCATTCCTTATTGGAAATTTTTATTAATTCTGTTGTTTTCCCTCGTCCCCTAGGTGCCATTATGATTTTCAATTACCTCACCTCCCTTAAAAACTCTACTGCATAACCACCACCATAATACTTTCCTATTTCATGACATTTCATCTTTACAACTTGACTGCCACATATTTCGTATGGGTCACTTAATACATCAAATATGCAACCTTTATATTTTTCTTCTTCTGCACTTCCTACGATTATTACCTTGCTACCTTTTTTAATCATTTACTCCACCTCACTAAATACAAATTCTTTAATTTCTTCGACCCATCTTACATACACTTCTGTCCCATTTTTGAACCAAATTACAATCCTGTTTTCGCCTTTGGCTGGTCTATAGTCGTTAATGTACCTGCCTATATCTGGGTTTCTCCTTATAAATAAATTAAACAAATCTCCGTACGTCA
>DUUM01000229.1 GCA_012841565.1 Candidatus Epulonipiscium sp.
ATGTTTTACCACGGGGTTACAAGAACTTGTAACGGATATGTATATAGTATTGGTGGTGTTATTTTAGACATAGACAACCCTTCTGTGGTGAAGTATAGATGTGAGAATTTCTTATTAACACCAGAAGAATGGTATGAGGAAAGAGGATTTGTTCCTAATGTTACCTTCCCATGTGCAACCATCCATGATGCGCAAACAGGGAAAATAGCCATTTATTATGGCGCAGCAGATAGCTACGTGGGTCTTGCTTTTACAAAGGCTGATGAAATCATTGAATATATTAAAAATAATAGTGTAGTAACAGAAACGGATACGGAAATAGGAAGGCGATAATACCAAGGAGGTAAATCATGGGAATTGAGTATTATGGGAATGAGAAGATATGGAAGTTAGATACGAAATCTTCTAGTTATATCATTGCAATTGTAGACGAGGAACAATTTGTAGGCCATGTTTATTATGGGAAAACATTAGAAGATTATAACTTAAATTATTTAATGAGAATTGATGAACCTCCATTTGTGCCATCACAAAATAATAGAGATCGGGTTCCTTTTTATGATAGCTTTCCTATGGAATACCCAACCCATGGGCTAGGAGATTTTAGAGAATCTTGCTTACAGGTTAAAACAAAAGATGGACATACGGCTTGTGGGCTTCAATATGTATCTCATGAAATTATTAAAGGAAAGCCTGGGCTAGGGGGACTTCCTGCTACTTTTGGTAATGAGGATGAATGTACAACACTCCAATTAAAATGTGTGGATCGCGTACTAAATTTAGAAGTTGTATTAATGTATACTGTTTTTGAAAATTTAGACGTTATTACTAGAAGTGTTGCTATTAAAAATTGTAGTAAAGATAACATAAGTTTAACGAAAGTATTATCTTGTTGTGTTGACTTTGATGGGATGAATTATGACCTAATTACAATGCACGGTGCTTGGGCAAGGGAAAGGCATGTTCAAAGAAGTGCTGTTAGATATGGTAAACAAAGCACCTCGTCTATAAGGGGGGAGTCAGGGCATCAAGATCATCCTTTTATAGCATTACTTGAAAGAGGAGCAACAGAAGATTATGGAGAAGTATATGGATTTAATTTTGTATATTCAGGGAACTTTATTGCACAAGCAGAAGGAACGCAGTTTGATGCAGTAAGGGTGGTGATGGGAATACATCCTACTGATTTTAAGTGGCAATTAAAACCAAATCAAAAGTTTATAGCGCCAGAGGTTGTAATGGTGTATTCGGATGCAGGAATAGGCAAGATGACACGAACCTTTCATGATTTATATAGAAACCATTTAATTAGAGGGAAATATAAAGATAAAAAACGTCCTATTTTAATTAATAATTGGGAAGCTACCTATTTTGACTTTAATACCGACAAATTACTTTCGATTGCTAAAGAAGCTTCAAGTCTTGGAATTGAAATGTTAGTGATGGATGATGGCTGGTTTGGTGAGCGAAGCAGTGATAATAGCTCCCTTGGGGATTGGATTGTAAATGAAGAAAAAATAGATGGTGGCCTTAAAAACTTGGTAGATCAAGTGAATCAGCTAGGGATGGAATTTGGTATTTGGGTGGAACCAGAAATGGTTTCTCCTGATTCGGAGTTATATCGTACCCATCCAGATTGGGCCATTCAAATTCCAGGAAGGGTAGGCAGTCTTTGTAGAAATCAGTATGTACTAGATTTTTCGAGGGTAGAAGTGAGGGAGTATATTTACGAGGCTATTAAAAAGGTATTACAAAGTGCAAATATTACGTATGTAAAATGGGATATGAATCGTCAGCTTAGCGATATGGGTAGTAGCCATCTTTCGGTAGAATCCCAAGGGGAACTATATCACCGGTATGTGCTAGGTGTATACGATATGATGGATCGATTCACAAAGGATTTTCCTCATATTTTGTTAGAAAATTGTTCAGGAGGAGGGGCCCGTTTTGATCCTGGGATGTTATATTACAGCCCACAAATATGGTGCTCTGATGATACGGATGCCATTGAACGATTAAAAATACAACAAGGAACTGCAATGGTTTATCCTCTTTCAACGATAGGGGCCCATATAAGTGATTGCCCGAATCATACAGTTGGAAGAACAACGCCTTTTGAAACAAGGGGATACGTGGCTTTAGCAGGTACATTTGGCTATGAATTAGATGTTACTAAAATACCTGAAGAAGATAGAAAAATGATTCCAAAACAAATTGAAGCATATCACAAATATAATGATTTGATCCGCACAGGGGATTATTACCGCATTGGAAATTTATTAGAGAATAAGGAATTTGACTGTTGGCAGGTAGTGGCTAAGGACAGATCTGAGGCTTTAGTTACCTATATCCAAGTGCTTGGAAGGCCTAACTATCATAGTAGAAGAATTCGTTTAAAGGGGTTAAGGGACCATGGTTGGTATCAGAATCAAGAAACGGGGGAGGTTTATTCTGGTGGTGCATTAATGAACGCGGGAATAAATATGATTAATATCCATGGGGATTTTAAGGGGCGGGTGATTTATTTAAAGGAGATAGAAAACAATTAGCATTGAAAGGATTGACAAGGTGTGTGATGAGTTGTAGTATTTCATTATAAGCTTATCGGTAACTATCGCTTAATTAGCTAATCGATACTGAAAATTAAGTAGATAATATAACGATTGCCAACAGGCTATCATCAAGAAGGACGTGATACGGTTGAAAAGAAATATTACAATGAAAGATATTGCAAAGAAATTAGATGTAAGTAGTGTTACAGTTTCTAAAGCCCTAAATGATAAAGATGGTGTTA